>DOMU01000124.1:0-5853 GCA_003509305.1 Desulfobulbaceae bacterium
CTTCCGGTCTTTGCCGGATAAGCTTATGGTGGAGGCGGCGGGAGTTGAACCCGCGTCCGAAAATGCTCCCCTCCCGTTTCTACATGCTTAGACCCCGGTTTGAGGTTCGCGCCCGCCATGCCACGGGGTCAGAGCGGGATGGGCGCTAGGCTGCTAAAGTCTCGCCAGATGCCGGGCAGTCACCGGCAGCCAGCCAGCCCGTTGGTTCGACGCCCCGAATCCGGCCTCACGGACAAAGGCTGGTGGGACGGCTGTATGACCGCGGTTAAGCGGCTACAGCGTAGTTATAATCGTCGGCGATTATAGAGTCCTCTATCGGTTTTACGAGCTGATAGAAGCTCGGCATGCTACGTGGAGCTTACACATCCCCGTCGAAGCCGTTTCGCCCCCATGGGAATTTCAGCTGTTTTTATGGTGCATGGCCCGCTGCACCTCGCGGTTACTCTCCTTTTCTTTTAAGGTGGCGCGTTTGTCGTACTGTTTTTTCCCTCGCGCCAGGCCGAGTTCGATTTTGGCTCTGCCGCGTTCGTTAAAATAAATCTTTAACGGGATGAGGGCAAGGCCCCGTTCCTTCAATTTGCCGATCAGTTTGCGGATTTCCGACTTGTTCAACAGCAGTTTGCGCACCCGCAGCGGCTCGTTTGGGTTGTGGGTGGCAAAGGTGTAGAAGGAGATGTGGACGTTGTAGAGCATCACCTCGCCGTGGCCGTCGATCAGGGCATAGCCGTCGCGCAGATTGACCTTGCCGGCGCGCAACGATTTCACCTCCGGGCCGGATAAGACCATGCCCGCCTCATAGGTGGCGTCGATAAAGTAATCGTGATACGCCTTTTTATTCTGACCAACAATTTTTATGCCCATGCCGGTTTTGCCTCCCGCCGCTTTTTGGCATGTTGCGACGGCCTTGTCAAGACTATCAATGCCGATGGTTCCGCCATGCGGTTCACCGCGCGGCTAGCCGTTGACGTTGGTCACCCGCAGCACCTCGTCCAGCGTGGTGATGCCTGAGATCATTTTACTCCAGGCATCCTGGCGCAGGGTGGTCATACCTTCCTTCCGGGCCAGTTCGCGTATCTCGTGGCTGTGGCCACCGGCGGCGACCATCTTTTGCAGCCCCGGCGACAACGGGAAAATCTCGAAGATGCCGCAGCGCCCTTTGTAGCCGGTGCCCCGGCATTCGCGGCAGCCTTCGCCGCGGTAGAGAATAATTTCATCTCTGGCCTGTACCGGGAAACCGGCGGCGGCCAGCGTCGCCATGTCGCCCTGGTAACTTTTCCTGCAAACCGGGCAGATTTTTTTCACCAAACGCTGGGCCATGCAGCCGAGCAGCGTTGAAGCGATCATAAACGGCTGCAAACCGAGGTCGCGCAGGCGGTCGATGGCCAGAATGGCGTCGTTGGTGTGCAGCGTCGAAAAGACCAGATGCCCGGTCATCGCCGCCTGTACCGCATGCGCCGCCGTCTCGTGATCGCGGATTTCGCCGATCATGATCACGTCCGGATCCTGGCGCAAAATGTTGCGCAGGATGGTTGAAAAGGTGATGTCGATCAAAGGCTGCACGGCGATCTGGTTGAATTCCTCGTGCACCATTTCCACCGGGTCTTCGACGGTGGTGATATTGATATCCGGCGTGGCGATTTCCTTCAAAGCCGAATAGAGCGTCGTTGATTTACCGCTGCCGGTCGGCCCGGTGACGAGGACAATGCCGTTCGGCGCCCGCATGAACGATTTGAAAACCTTCAGGTCACGCTCGGAAAAACCGATCTGGCCGATCTCCTGAAAGATCATGGTCGGATCGAGGAGGCGCATGACCATTTTTTCGCCAAACGACACCGGCACCGTCGAAACGCGGATTTCCACGTCACGGTCGCCGCCAGCCCCTATCTTGATACGCCCGTCCTGTGGCCGGCGTTTTTCGGCGATGTCGAGCCGGGCCAGGAATTTGACGCGGGCGATCACCGCCGGATGCACGGCTATCGGCAGCCGGTACATGGTGTGCAANNACGCCGTCGATGCGAAAACGTACCAGGCTGTTGTCGCGTTTCGGCTCGATATGGATGTCGCTGGCCCGTTGCTCCAAAGCACTCTGCAGGACGTGGTTGACAGCGTTTTTGATGTGTTGGTCTGAAGAGGAAATTTCTTTATCGGACGAAATCTTGACATAGCGCTCAAGGTTGCCAATCTCGACAGTGATGTCGTTCTGCCCCAGGGTGAACTGGTCTTCGGCGGCGCTGATCGACTTCTGAAAACCAAACGAGTCGGAAAAGATGCGGCGAATGTCGGATTTGGTCGTGATATACGGCCTGACCTGAACATGGTGGACCCGTTCGACATCGGCAAAAACCGCCTTGTTATCAGGATGGCAGGTGGCAACATGCAAGACGCCGTCGTTCAGTTCAAACGGCAACAAAAAATGGCGGATGGCGAAATTGCGCGGCAGGGTTTTGGTGATGACGCCGACATCGAGTTTCAGCGGATCAAGCTTTTTGAAAGGCAGCTTATAGGCCGCCGCCACTAGGCGCATGATCAGTTCCTCATCGAGAATCTGATCGTCGCGGCTGGCGCAGGGCAATTGCATTTCAACGAGGATATCGACGATATCCGGCTTTTCGGCGGCGCCGTCCCGCTGCATCCGCTGGGCAATCCTCTGACGCAGTTTGCCTTTTTCCTGTTCGACTCGCATCCGTTGCTCCGGGGTCAGCAAACGGGATTTGACCAAGAGATCAAGCAGAGCGTCGGAATCGAGAAATTTCATGGCGTCTCCTGTTTTCGTAACGATTCCTGATACGTCATCATCTTAAATCGCGCCAATTGCGCCAAATATTCCTGGCGGTTGTCTGGATCGAGGGCGATGGCGCGCAGTTCCTCCTCAATGGCCTGTTCAGTCAGGCCGTTGGCCCAGTAAGCGGTGGCCAGCGTATCATGGGTATGGCCCGCCGGTTTCGACGCCACCGCCAGCCGGGCCATGGTCAGGGCGCGTTCCGGGTCGCGCCGCGACAGGTCGTGGCAGGTGACGAGAAACCAGGCAAAATTATTCAGCAGCTCGGCCATATCCGGAAACGCCTTCAACGCCGTTTCATAGTTGGCCAAAGCCCGACCTTCCAGGCCATGATGGGCTTCGAAATCGGCAAGCGCCAATGGAAAGCGCGGATCTTCGGGATGCAGCCGCATCTGTCGCTTGAGCACGCCTGTGGTGATGGCGATATCGTACCGCCGTTCTTGCCATGCTTCGTCGTGGAAGCTGGCGCAAAAGGCGATAGCGACGATCACGGCGATAAAATATCCGGCCAGGGCGCGGCGCACTTTTTTATCATGGCGGACAATGTATCCCGGATCGGCTTCGGCGGCTTCGATGGCCCGGATGCGCTCGCCCAGGCTAAAATGATGCCAGCTCGGTCGCTCCCTGCCACCACTGGTATACGCCAATCGTTCAAAAGTCGAAATCAGCGCCCAGCCATTGCCCATCGCTTCAATAACCGACAAATCGGCCTGGCGCTCAAAGTTGCGCATAAACCAGCCGAAGACGAAACGGAAAAAAAGCAAAAGCGCCACCAGCAGCGGCAGCGATTGCCCGATGGTGACGAGCGTCGCCGGAGCAATACCAGTGGTGATGAGCAGGTTCTCGAGACAATCAGGCGGCAACAGCAAATACAAAAGAGGGGTTTGCAGCCTGCTCATCAAAGCGCTGAAACCCGACAACAGCAGAACATACCACAAGAGATGCCGCTTCTTCACATGGCCGAGTTCGTGCGCCAGCACCGCGCGCAGTTCATCTTCGCTGGTACTTTCGATAATCGCCGGTGTCAGCAAAATAAAACGCAGGCCGGGCACGACGCCCATCACCGCCGCCGTCATCATGCGGCCCTCAAAAAGAGGCCAGAGATACAGACCGTCATGGAAGCCCTGACTGACGCAGCAAGCGGCAAGCCTTTGCCGCAGCGGGCCGTCGGGCAATGGCACACAACCCCACAACCGCCGTACCAAAGGTGGCACAAAGATAGTGACGACCAGGATAAAAATGAAGAAGAGGAAAAACTCACCCCAGGAGGAGGCCAGCACCGCCAGCAACCGCGGAAAAGGCAAAACACCAACGGCATCGGCGGCCAACGACAGAAAAATCCACGGCAAGACGATCGGCAGTTGAGTGCGGCAGTGCAACCAGAAAAAAGCCCTCCGTGCATAGCGGGTGACGAAAACCCGCTGATAGGATAACCGTGCCGCCTCCCAGACCGGGGCCAGACAGAGAAAAAACACGGCCAGGCCGCAGATGTTAACGAGAGATGGAGCGTAACCGTCAAAGGATAAAAAGTTCAGATAGTAACGCAAGTCGCAGCCGTAAACGAGGATACAAAACAGCGGCAGCGCCAGAATCGAGAGGCGCTTTTCCCGCTGAAACCAGGCGGCAACACTGTGAACCCCGGCGAATTGCCGCCGGCAAAAAATTATCCAGNNCGGAAAATAATCCGGCGAAAAGTGCCAAGGCGAGCAACGGCGTCAGCCACGGCGTTTCCACCCTGGGGCTGACACTGAAGACGAAAATGGCGAGCAAAAACAGAAAGAGCTGGCTATAAATCACGGAATATCCTTCATATCGTCGATGGTCGGATCAGATCTGGATCGTCCCAGAAAATCACGGACAAGAGTGGTCTTTCCAGGCGACCGCGGGAAAGAAATTTCATACCGGCTGAAATATATGGAAATGATTATCATTCTCATATAAGATAGCGGGGCATTNNTCTTTGATGCGGTACAATAAGTCCACAGGGCGGTCACCGCCCAAACCCCGGAACCCATTTCAGGAGGATGTGTGCAATGTCTGATCACAAGCTGACCACCACCGCCGGCGCTCCCGTGCCCACCAATCAGGATGTGCTTACCGCCGGCAAACGCGGCCCGATGCTGTTGCAGGATGTCTGGTTTCTCGAAAAACTCGCTCATTTCGACCGCGAGGTGATTCCGGAACGGCGGATGCACGCCAAAGGTTCCGGCGCCTTTGGTGTTTTCACCGTTACCCACGACATCAGCAAGTATACCAAAGCGAAGATTTTTTCCCAGGTTGGCAAGAAAACCGAGATGTTTGTCCGCTTCTCGACGGTGGCTGGCGAGCGCGGCGCCGCCGACGCCGAGCGCGACATCCGTGGTTTCGCCATGAAATTTTATACCGAGGAAGGCAACTGGGATCTGGTGGGCAACAACACGCCGGTTTTCTTCTTCCGCGACCCGCTGAAATTCCCGGATCTCAACCACGCCGTCAAACGCGACCCGAAAACCAACCTGCGCAGCGCCAGAGCCAACTGGGATTTCTGGAGCAGCCTGCCGGAGGCCCTGCATCAGGTGACCGTCGTCATGAGCGACCGCGGCATCCCGGCCAGCTATCGCCATATGCACGGTTTTGGCAGCCACACCTTCAGCTTCTACAATGCCAAAAATGAGCGCTGCTGGGTGAAGTTCCATTTCAGAACCCAGCAGGGCATCAAAAACCTGACCGATGCCGAAGCCGAGGCCCTCGTCGGCAAATGCCGCGAAAGCCATCAGCGCGACCTGTTCGACAGTATCGAGCGGGGCGATTTCCCGCGCTGGACCATGTATGTGCAGATTATGACCGAGGAACAGGCGAAAAACCTGCCCTACCATCCATTTGATCTGACCAAGGTCTGGTATCACAAGGACGCGCCGCTGATCGAGGTCGGCTCTTTCGAGCTGAACAAAAATCCGGAAAACTATTTCGCCGATGTCGAGCAGGCCGCTTTCAATCCGGCCAATGTCGTGCCGGGCATCGGTTTTTCGCCGGACCGGATGCTGCAAGGCCGCCTCTTTTCCTACGGTGATGCCCAGCGCTATCGCCTTGGCGTC
>DOMU01000124.1:5932-11937 GCA_003509305.1 Desulfobulbaceae bacterium
AACAGCTACGGCGAATGGCGGGAACAGCCGGAATATAAAGAGCCACCGCTGCGCGCCGAGGGTGATATCGACCACTATGATTACCGCGCCGATGACGCCGACTACTATACCCAGCCCGGCCTCTTATTCCGCCTGATGACGCCGGAGCAAAAACAGGCGTTGTTCGACAACACCGCCCGCGCCATGGGCGATGCCCCGGATGAAATCAAACTGCGCCATATCGGCAACTGCTTCAAAGCCGATCCGGAATACGGCAAGGGCGTGGCCAAGGCCGCCGGGTTGCCGCTGCCCGATGGCGCGTGCTCGTGCTCCAAGTAGGCTGACCCGCTTTCTTTTTGCAAAAGCATCCACACCAATAATGCAGGGATTGGTTTATTGGCATCCCCGTTCGTGGTTCGACCAAACTCGCCACGAACGGGGAGCGGAAAATGTCTTCCTCGACTGACAGGNNCGTCCACCTCAACTGACAGGAAGCGGCAATTTTATCAATCGAAAGATTCATACGCTTCAATAATTTATAAATTTTACTGTGGCTTTCGGGAAGTCTCTCTTGTCTTTGATGGCGCTTTCCGGTACAAGAGGCGCAAATAGTCCGCAGAACCCGCTGAGAATCCGCCTAAACTCAAATGCCATCGCCAAGACCAACCCTCATCATCAGTGGCCGCTGTCTGCTACCGGAAGCGCGTCAGGCAAGCGTCCTTGAAAATCACGGCCTGGCCATCGCCGGCGACAAGATCGCCGACATGGCGCCAATCGAGACGCTGCGCAGCCGTTATCCCCAGGCCAGGCACCTGCATACGGCGGATGGTCTGGTCATGCCGGGTTTGGTCAATAGCCACACCCACGCCGCCATGGCCTGCTTTCGCGGTTTGGCCGATGACTTGCCGCTGGCAAGCTGGCTGAACGGGCATATTTTCCCGGCGGAACAGAAGCTGAGCGGCGAGATGGTCTATTGGGGGACGCTGTTATCCTGCGCCGAGATGATCCGCTCCGGCACCACCGCCTTCTGTGATATGTATCTGTTCGGGAAAGAAGTGGCGCGGGCGGCGACCGTCTCGAAAATGCGGGCCTGGGTCGGCGAGGTGTTTTATGACTTTCCCTCGCCAAGCCACGGCAGCGTCGAGGAAGGTTTTTCCTATCTCACTGAAATACTTGATGAATACCGCGATCATCCGCGTATTCGCGTCACCGTTAATCCGCACAGTCTCTACACCTGCTCGCCGGATTTGCTGACTCGCCTGGCTGGAACCGCCAGCGAATACGAGACGCTCCTCAATACGCATCTCAGCGAAACCGCTGACGAGGTGAAAATTTGCCTGGAGCGTTACGGCTGCCGTCCGGTGGCACATCTCGACCGCCTCGGTCTGCTCACCGCTATTACGGTGGCCGCCCATTGCGTGCATCTGACGGTGGATGAAATCGCTTTGCTCGCCAGGCGTCAGGTTGGCATCAGCCACTGCCTGCAATCGAACATGAAGCTGGCCTCCGGCATCGCCCCGATATCGGCACTGCTCCATGATGGAGCAAAGTTATCGATAGGGACAGACGGCAGCGCCAGCAACAACGATGTCGATCTGTTCGCCGAAATCAACAGCGTCGCCCTGATGCACAAAGGCATTAGCGGCGACCCGACCGTGATGCCCGCCGAAACCGTGCTGCATCTGGCCACTATGGGCGGCGCCGAGGTTTTAAGCGCGGCGGCGGAAATTGGCAGTCTCGCGGTCGGAAAACGTGCCGACTGCATTGTCGTCGATCTCGCCGCCAGCCATTTGACACCTCTCTATAATGTGCCGTCGCATCTCGTCTATACCGCTAAAGGCAGTGATGTGCGGCACAGTATCATCGGCGGCGATATTGTCATGCGTGACCGTAAGATTCTCGTTTTCGATGAAGAGGAAGTAAAAGCGAGGGTGCGGGAGTTGGCGCGTTTCTTTGCTCTCCCGCAAATAAAACCATGACCCCAAAGCAACTCGCCCAGCTCCAAGCGATTGTCGGCGCGGAAAATTGTCTGGCCACCGAGGCCGACCGTCTCATCCATGCCTACGACGCCACGCAAAGGCGGCATCCGCCCGACATCGTCGTCTATCCGAATTCAACAGAAGAGGTAAGCCAGGTCATGCGTCTGGCCCATACCTGGCGGCTGCCGGTGACGCCGCGTGGCGCTGGCAGCGGTTTTTCCGGTGGCGCTCTGCCGGTAGCCGGTGGCGTGGAGCTGGTTCTCACCCGCATGAACCGAATTCTCGAAATTGACCGGGAAAACTTTATTGCCGTCGCCGAACCGGGCGTCGTCACCGCCGATTTTCAACGCGCGGTCGAAAGCCTGGGGCTGTTCTATCCACCGGATCCAGCCTCACAGGAATTCTGCACCCTCGGCGGCAATATCGCCGAAAACGCCGGTGGCCCGCGTTGCCTCAAGTACGGCGTAACCAGGGATTATGTCCTGGGACTGACCGTGGTTTCCGCCCAAGGCGAAATCTTCCACACCGGTGGGCGGACGCTGAAAAATGTCGCCGGTTACGACTTGACCCATCTGATTGTCGGCTCCGAGGGAACGCTGGGGATTGTCACCGCCATCACTTTGAAACTTTTGCCGAAACCGGCCAGCAAAAAAACCATGTTGGCGCAGTTTTCCAGTATCAACGGCGCGGCGCGGGCGGTGACGGCGATCATTTCCGGCAAAATCATCCCGACCACGCTCGAGTTCATGGACGCCGCCACCATCTCCTGCATCCGTGAGCGCAGCCCGATCCCCTTACCTGATAAATGTCAAGCGGCTTTAATCATTGAGGTCGATGGCGACCCTGCTCAGGTCGAGACGCAGATGGTGGCGATTGCGACGTTGATTGCGCCCTGCGATCTTTTACGCGGCCAGATTGCCGCCAATGTTCAGGATACGGAACGCATCTGGCAGGTACGACGGGCGGTCAGCCCCAGCCTGAAACAGCTAGGCCCTGATAAATTCAACGAGGATATTGTCGTCCCCAGGGCGCAACTGCCGCAGATGATTGAGGCGCTCGAAGAAATCGCCGCCCGTCTTCAGGTGCGTATCGTTAACTTTGGCCATGCCGGCGACGGCAACATCCACGTCAATATTATGGTTGACCTGCGCCAGGAAAGGATGGAAGAAAAAGCCAGGCAGGCGGTCGGGGAAGTCTTCCAGGCGGCGGTCGGGCTGCGTGGCTCGATCTCCGGCGAACATGGGATAGGCACGGTGAAGGCTGGTTACCTCGGACTGGAAATCGATCCGGTGGCCATGGCCATGATGCGCCGCGTCAAAGCCGCCTTTGACCCCGATAACCTGCTGAATCCAGGAAAGATCTTCCCGCCGCCATGAAGAATCCGTCTTTAGCCGATTACCACGAGGCGATGCGCCAGTGCGTCAAGTGTGGCGCCTGCCAGGCTAAATGCCCGACCTATCGCCTGACCCGGCGCGAAGGAGCGGTGGCACGCGGCAAAATCGCTTTGGCTTCAGCCCTGGCCGACGGCGAGATTGCCATGGAAAACGCGCTGTTGCGCGATCTCGATTTCTGCCTGCTCTGCGGCGGTTGCGCCACCGCCTGCCCGAACGCCGTGCCAACACCGGAAATCGTGGCGGCGGTGCGACGGGAAATCAGCGCCCAGCGCGGTTTTTCACCGCTGACACGCGGCATCGCTCGGCTCACGGCATCGCCAAAGCTGCTGAAAATGGCGGCGAGAATGGCGGCGGCGGGCGAGACCTTAGCGCCAGGAATCGTTGCCAAGCGAATTCCAGAGGAAAGCGGTCTGCGCCTGCGTTTACCGAAAGCCATGGCCGGACGACTGTTGCCGCAAATTCCGCGCCGCAACCTCTTTGACCGTTTGCCGGAAAAAATCGCCGGTCAGCCGGGCAAACCCACCATCGGCTTTTTCGCCGGCTGCGGTTTGACATACTTATTCCCACATGTCGGTGAAATGGCGGTGCATTTGTTGAACCGGCTCGGTTACAGTGTGCTGTTTCCCAAAAATCAGGGCTGCTGCGGCATTCCAGCCACCTCCTGCGGCGACGGCGCGGCGGTGGAACGGCTGGCGGCACGCAACGTCAACGCCTTCGCCGGAGCCGATATAATTGTCACCGCCTGTGCCTCCTGCTATTCCGGCATTGGCGCCTACCGGGCTATGGGCGCGGCGGACTTTTCCGGTAAGACCGTTGAATTCTGCGATTTTATCGTGCGGGAAAGATTGCAGGATATACTCTTCGCCGAAAAAAAAGACGGCGCCGACGGCAACAGCCCAGCGCCCTGGCGACGCGTCACCTGGCACGATCCCTGCCATCTGAAACGCCACGGCCTGACCGCCGCGCCGCGTAAAATCCTGGCCAATCTGCCAGGGATTGACTTTATCGAGATGGCCGGAGCCAGCCTGTGCTGCGGCCTCGGCGGCAGCTTTTCCCTGAAACATTATGACGCCAGTAAGGCTATCGGCGCGGCGAAAATCCCTGGATTACAGGCGAGTGAAGCTGAACTGGTTATTACCTCCTGCCCAGGGTGCCTGGTACAATTGCAAGATACCATCAGCCGGGCCGGACTGAATATACGAGTGGCGCATGTGGTGGAAGTTCTGGCGGATGCAACGGCGGGGAAGTACTCTCTGAAATCTGGACAGGTATAGTTTCACGAACGGATGAGGAAAGAGCCATCTCCAAACGTAAAAACCATGCGCCGGCATTCAAGGCCAAGGTGGCATTGGCCGCCTTGCCGATGACCGCTCCGTTTTTTTATCATCAACAAAAAAAGAGGTATGCCATGCGTCGGATTTTCACCATTCTCCTGCTTTGTCTGACTTTTTCGGTATCGGGCTGTGGCTACAACAGCCTGCAAATGAAGGAAGAGACGGTCAATAAAGCCTGGGCCGATATTGAAGCCACGCTGCAACGCCGCGGCGATCTGATCCCGAATCTTGTCGAGACGGTCAAAGGCTACGCCACACACGAGCGGGAAACGCTTGAGGCGGTAATCAAAGCCAGGGCCGAGGCAACCGCGGTGAAGCTGTCGCCGGAGCAGTTGAGCGACCCGGAGGCGATGGCCAAGTTCCAGGCGGCCCAGGGCGGATTGAACTCGACACTATCGCGGCTGATGGTGGTTGCCGAGCAATACCCCGATTTGAAGGCAAACCAGAATTTTCTCGATTTGCAGTCACAACTGGAGGGCACGGAAAACCGCATCAACGTCGCCCGCCAGCGCTACAATCAGGCGGTTGAGGATTTTAACGCCTCGATCCGCCGCTTCCCGGAAAACCTGACCAATAAATTTTTGTTGCATCTGAAGCGCAAAGAATACTTCAAGGCCGATGAAGCGGCCAAGACCGTACCACAGGTGAAGTTTTAGGCCATGGCCAGGCGCATCGTTTTTTTCCTGGCGTTGTTGTTTGCCGCGCCCTTGCTTCCGCCGGCGCTGGCCCTGACCATCGCGGCGCCGACCGGCCATATCAACGACCGTGCCGGGATGCTCGACGTGGCGACGGTAGAACGGCTGGAGACTTTTCTCACCAGCTTCGAGAAAAGCGATTCGACTCAGATCGCCGTTCTGACTGTGCCAAATCTCGGCGCCGAGTCACTGGAAGGATTTTCCCTGGCCGTGGCCGAACAGTGGGGCCTTGGCCAGAAGGGTAAGGATAACGGCGTCTTACTACTGATCGCCAGAGACGAGCGCCGCGTTCGTATTGAGGTCGGTTACGGTCTCGAAGGACGGCTCACCGATCTCATCGCCGGACAGATCATCCGCAACGTTATTACGCCCGCTTTCCGCCAGGGCGATTTCGACCTCGGCGTCACGCGCGGCGTCGAGGCGATGGCCGCGGCGGTCAAAGGTGAATACCAGGCTGATGCTGGCGGCGGCGCCAGCGAAAGAGTCGATTATGGCAACCTGTTGATCTTTCTCCTCGTTGGCCTGTTCATGATTGGCCGCATCTTTGGCCGCCGTAAACCGTTGGCGGCAGTGGTCGGTGGCGGCTTCGCCTTTGGCCTGGGCTGGATGGTATTTGGCTTGGTC
>DOMU01000183.1 GCA_003509305.1 Desulfobulbaceae bacterium
GTCAAAGGCGAAAGTATGATGCCGGGTTTCGATGAGATGTTCAATAACCCGTTTTTCGAGCGTTTCTTCGGGCCGCAGTTCCGGTACGACCGGCAGCCGAAGCGCCAGAGAAAACAGCAGGGCCAGGGTTCTGGCTTCATCATAGACAAAGACGGCCATATCCTGACCAATTATCATGTGGTGGAAAACGCCGACAGCGTCACGGTGATCCTTTCGGATAAGCGGGAATTCAAGGCGAAAACCGTGGGCAGCGACCCGCAGACCGATGTCGCCCTGATTAAAATCGACGGCGGCGGGAATCTGCCGGTTTTGCCNNGGCCATCGCCATCGGCAATCCCTTTGGCCTCGAACAGACCGTCACCGTCGGCGTCATCAGCGCTAAAGGCCGGAACCAGGTCGGTATCAACGACTATGAAAGCTTCATTCAAACCGACGCCGCCATCAACCCCGGCAACTCCGGCGGCCCGCTGTTGAATATCCGTGGCGAGGCCATCGGCATCAATTCGGCGATTTTTTCCCGATCCGGCGGCTACATGGGCATCGGCTTCGCTATCCCGATCAACATGGTTAAGGAGATCGAGGCCCAGCTTTTGAAAAGTGGCAAGGTGACGCGCGGCTGGATTGGCGTGTCGATTCAGAATGTCGATGAGAGATTGGCCCAGTCCTTTGGCCTGGCCAAGGCTGGCGGCATACTGATCAACGATGTTCAGGCTGATACCCCGGCGGCAAAGGCCGGGCTGCGTCAAGGCGACGTCATTATCAAACTGAACGGTATCGAACTCGCCGATGTCGGTGACCTGCGTAACCGCATCGCCATGCTGTCGCCCGGTTCGAAGGCGACCCTGACCCTGATTCGTGACGGGAAGGAGCAGAATCTGAATGTCGTCATCGGTAAACAGCCGGCAAATTTCAGCCAGAACGATGAAAGCTCAAATGGTGATGGGGAGCCGGGCAACATCAGCGGCCAGTATGGCTTACACTTGCAGGAGCTGACGCCGGATCTGGCTGAGCGACTGGGTTATCGGCCAGGACAAGGCGTGCTCATCGGCGGTATCGAGGACGGCGGCGTCGCCGAACAGGCCGGCCTGAAACCCGGCCAGTTGATTGAGGAGATTAACCGTCAGCCGGTAAAAACTGTCGAACAGGCTATGGCGGCCATGAGGAAAACCGGCGCCGGGAAAGCGGTACTCTTGAAGGTGCGCATCGGGCGCGGCAGCCAGTATGTGGTGCTGTCGGCGCAGTAAAAATAAAAGGCCGAAGTGGCAATATTGATGTTTTCAACCCGGTTATCTTGGGATAGCCGGGTTGTTTTTGTTTCCGCCACTCTTTACCGCAACGTTTTTTGAAAATGGAAGGCGGCGAGAGTTATGAAAGCGGCGGCCAGCGCTGTTTGCGCCGCGATCTGCGGCCAGAGGATTTCAATGCCGACACCGCGCAGGGCGATACCGCGCAGGATTTCCAGATACCAGCGCATCGGGTTGAGCCAGGTGGCGATCTGCACCGGTGCGGGCATGTTGTGAATCGGGAACATGAAGCCGCTCAACAGCACTGACGGCATCATAATGAGAAAACTGGTTAAGAGGGCCTGCTGCTGGGTCTGGGCCGAGGCGCTGATAACGAGCGCCAGCCCCATATTGCCAAAGAGATAGATTCCAGTCAGGCCATAGAGCAGGGCGGCGCTGCCGGCGATGCGCACGTCGAAGAGCAGTATGGCGACGGCGAGCATGACGCTCATGGTGAAATAGCTGGTCACGAGATAGGGCAGGGTTTTGCCAAGCACGAAATCAATACGGCCAATCGGCGTCACCATCACCTGTTCGATGGTGCCGATTTCCTTCTCGCGGACGATGCCGATGCTCGGCAAGAGGATGCTGAAGATGAAGAGCATGACGGCAATCAGGGCCGGCACGAAGTAGAGTTTGCTTTCCTGATTGACGTTGAACCAGGAACGGGTTTCGGAAGTAACTTGCGGCGGCGGTGTGGTTATGCCTCTTTTTGCCAGGTTTTGCTGGAGCCAGGTTTGATTGAAGGATTGGACGATGGCCTGGGCGTAGCTGTTGATGATGGCCGTGCTGTTGCTGTCGCTGCCGTCGGTGATCAGTTGGATGGCCGCGTCGTTGCCGGCCAGCAGCCTTTCCGAGAAATCCTGTGGGATGGTCAGGGCCGCCCTGATTTCGCCCGAATCGATCAGCGCTGTCGCTTCATCTTCACTGACGGCGCGGAAATGGAAATAACCGCTGGAAGTGAAATCGGCGATGAGTTGCCGTGAGATGACAGAGTTGTCGTGGTCGGTGACGGCGCAGACGATGTTGGTAACATCGGTAGTCAGGGCAAAAGCCATAACCGTCATCTGGATGATCGGCATTCCAAGCAGTACCACCCGCATACGCGGGTCGCGCAGCATTTGCAGAAATTCTTTTTTCACCAGATGACGGACGCGGGCAAACATGGCTCACTCCAGGCGCAGCACCAGTTTTTTCCTGGTGAGAAAGAGCATGATCAGGGCGTAGATGGCCAAAAAGAGCGCCTGGGTCCACAAGATTTCCAGGCCAATACCTTTTAAGTAGACGCCGCGTAAAATGACGATGAAATAGCGGGCCGGCACGATATAGGTCAGCCATTGCAGCGGCTGCGGCATGTTGGCGATGGCGAAAACGAAACCGCTGAGGATTAGCGTTGGCATAAAGCCGATAAGAATCGCCAACTGGTTGGCCAGCACCTGGCTTTTCAAGGCGCTGCTGAGAAACAGCCCGAGAAAAAGGGCGCCAGTCAGAAACAAAGCCGACAGTGCGAAGAGCAGTGCCGCGTTGCCGGCAATCGGCACGGCAAAGACCAGCCGCCCGACCACCACGGCTATGGCCACGTCGAGCATACCGATGACGAAATAGGGCGTGACCTTGCCGAAAATCAGTTCATCGGCCCGCACCGGCGTGCTGATCAGTTGCTCCATCGAGCCGCTTTCCCACTCTTTGGCGATAGTAGTGCTGGTCAGAAGCGCCGCCACCACCACCATAACTAAGGCGATGATGCCGGGCACAAGCACATTTTGGCTGCGCAGATCCGGATTGTACCAACTGCGTGGCCGTAAATCGGCCTGGCCGGGGCGCCTGGCGGTGCCCATTGCCCTGACCATGACCTGATTGGCATAAATTGCCGTTACCGCTTCGGCGTAGCTGCGGGCCAGGCGCGAGGTATTGGCGTCACTGCCGTCAACCAGCAACTGGATACTGGCAGGCCGTTTAGCGGCGATATTTTGCGCGAAATTACGCGGGATAATGAGACCCAGCATGGCCTGGCCGCGCATCAAATATCCCGCCAGCTCGTCGCTTGTCGCAACATCTCCCACGAGGTCGAAATAGGGCGTGCCGGTCATCAGGCTGATCAGTTCGCGGCTTTCGCGACTCTGTGATTGATCGCAGATGACGATTGGCGCGTGACGCAGATCGAAAGTCAGGGCGTAGCCATAGATGAGCACCAAAAGCAAGGGTATGGCGAGCGCCAAAGCCAGGCTGCGCCAATCCCGCAAGAGATGCAGGCTTTCCTTGTAAGCGATGGCGAAAAGCCGCCGGGGATTCATGCTGTTAAATCATCCAAAAATTCAGAAACCGGCTCGACGCCGCTGATCATCAAATGATCCCGCGCCCGTGTGCAGGCGACGTACAAAAGCTGGCGTTCGGTGTTGTACACATCCTCCAGGTCGGCATCCTCCCCCATGTCTTCAATGCGTTGCTGCGACGGGATAATTTCGGAGTCGCAGGCCATGACGGCAACAGCGAAAAATTCCAGCCCCTTCGCCAGGTGCATAATGGCTATGCTGGCTTTGTCTTTAGGAATATCCATATCATTGCCTAAAATGGCATAGGGGAGTTTGGCCTTTTCCAATGCCGCGACCGCCCTCGGAAATTCCGCTTCGGAACGGACAAAAACCGCCATTTCGCCAGGGGAAACCTGCTGTTTCCGCAATGAGGACAACCAGGCGGCAGCAGCCGAGCTTTCCTCTTCAGGAGAAGAAAAGCTTTGAATCTCCGGCGGCGGGCCGTTAAACACAGAAACCGGATTGTTCCGCGCTTCCGTGTTGCCGTCCGCATCAGTGAGTTCCGCGTCCAATAGCTTGTCAGCCTGACTGCGTATCTGGTGCGAGGTACGGTAATTGACGCGCAAGGTGATGGAGCGCCCGCGTATGTCCACGCCCAAAGCCTTCCAGGAAAACGGCAACTGAAAAATGCGCTGTCCCAAGTCGCCACAGAAACACAAGGCGTCTTGGCGATGCGCTCCCAAAGCCGCCACAAAGCGCATTTGGGCGTAACTCAGGTCTTGAGCTTCATCCACGATAATAAAATCATAGGGTGGGTTCTTAAAGTTGCCGATCATAGCGACGAGGCGTGTGTATAAGGCTGATTCCGTGTAGAGCCGTTTCTCGTCCAGCGCCTTGTTGACGCGATCAAACAATGCCCAAAGACCCTGTCGGCGTTGTTCAGAAAGGCGAGTTTTACGCCCAAGGCGAGGCGTTGTGCGGTATTCTTCCCAGGTGGTCAGTTGGCGGGCATCCACCAATTCCCGCCATTCAGCATAGAGAAAAGGCAGCTTGTAGCCTTTGAGGTCAAGGGAGGTTGCTTCCTGCTCCAACAGGCTCACAATTTGATCTCGCGTCGCCAAAGCCGCGCCATGCGCGGTTTCGCCAGCATGGATGCGGAACAGGCTTTTCNNTTTTGTCAGCATGGATGCGGAACAGGATTTTCGCCAAGCTGTCGAGAGAGCGCACGTCAATGCGTTCCGCCAGCTTCGGCTCATGCGCCAGAAGACAGTTGACCTTGCCCTGGAGAGCATTGGCAAGAGGGTCACTCAAGGTTGTCAGCAGAATGCGGGCATCAGGATATGTGCGGGCAAGGTGTGCGGCCCGGTGCAGTGCCACGACCGTTTTGCCTGTCCCGGCTGAACCGCAGACCTTTATCGGCCCTTTGAATTTTCCTTCCACCAGCGCACGCTGATCCGGGTGCAGGAAGACAATCCATTTATCCCAGGGGTATTCCAAAGCCCTTTGCAGTTCTTCGGCGCTTCCCATGAGGCGGAAACGGCGTTGAGCATCAGGATG
>DOMU01000233.1:0-265 GCA_003509305.1 Desulfobulbaceae bacterium
GCCTTATGATTTTGTATGTTTTCGGCCTTTGAATTTTGTAGGTCGGCAAGTTTGGGGATGCCGTTGTTTTGTGCTTACTGTTCAAAAAATGTGTTGGTTACGTTTTGCTTTTGTTTCATGAACTCCTTTCTTTCCTTTAGCCTATAGCTTTCACCTTTAATATTGATTACGGTGGCATGGTGTAAGACTCTGTCCAGTATCGCTGAAGCTATGGTTACATCGGCAAAGACCTCGCTTAATGATGAAAACGCCTTGTTTGATGTAA
>DOMU01000233.1:363-9318 GCA_003509305.1 Desulfobulbaceae bacterium
GTGTTTTGAGCTTTTCGGGCAATTTGTTTTCGAAGTGCGCTTTTTTGAGTTGTTCTATTAGCTGATGGCAGTTGATGTAGTAGGTTGATTGCCGATGCTCTGCTGCAATCATGCCCAAAGATGTAGCAAGATGTGTCTTTCCCACACCTGGAGGCCCCAAAAACACCACGTTTTCCGCCGTTTCTAAAAAACGCATGGTGGCAAGCTCGTCGATTTGGCGCTTATCAATTGAAGGCTGGAATGTAAAATCGAACTGCTCTAAGGACTTTTTGATGGGAAATCCGCTCATTTGCACTGCACGGTTATAGGCTCTTTTACGTTTGTCTTTAGCTTCTTCTAGTAAAATGTGATCCAATACTTCTACGATGTTTAGCTTGTCTTTTACGGCACCTTCCAGGTAGTTATCAAGTATCTCCAGCGTGTTGTTCATCTTGAGTGCACCAAGATTTTCCCGTATGCGCTCCATCACCATCCCAGACATCCCTACACCACCTCATCATATGTCGAAAGATCATGCGCTCTTATAGGTAGATCGATGACCTTATCAGTACAAAGTAATGGATTGTCGTAGCCTTTTTCTTGCCTGACGGTTAAAGCGCGGTAGTGGTGCTTATTGGCACATATCGCACCTTTACGCTCGGAGATACGATGTATAGCTATCTGGTCACCTTCGAAGTAACAAGCAAGCATGTTATCCATCGACACCACAACCACATCGCGTCCAACATAGCCAGCTGGCACCGAGTATTGGCTGCCTCCGTAAGATATCAAGCAGTCCTTAGCGACCTTACGCACATTCATGCGATCACAAAGGTAACGGCGAGTGGTCAAATTGAGATTTTCCCTTTGCAGTCGCTCACGCGGCACTTCACGGGTGGTTGCGTGGACTTTGGAGTTTACCTTATCACACCACGCATGGGCCTTTAGGTTCAAATCAGGCAAAGACGTGTATCGTATGCCGCACATGAAGTTATCACGCACGAACTCTACAGTGCGCTCCACCTTACCTTTCGTCTGTCCACGGTAAGGACGACAAAGTATGGGTTTGAAACCGTAAAACCCCGCAAAATCGGCAAACTGACTGTTTAGCGTGGAGTCCGCCTGGCGAAGCAGACGCTTTATAACCACCTGCTTCATGTTGTCGTATAAAATCTCATCGGTGTAGCCGCCAAGGTAGTCAAAAGCGTTTTGATGACAGCGTATCAGCGTGGTGGTACTCATATCAGTGACGAACTCGATATAGCGCATCCTGGAGTATCCAAGTATCATCAAAAAGCAATAAAGCTTGCGCTGCCGGCCTTCGTGTGAAACCCGGTAGTTTTCAAAAAACGCCCAGTCCACCTGAGACTGCAATCCGGGCATCGTCTCAAATCGTATCGTAGCTTTTTCTTGAAGCTCTGATTTGCACATGGAAACATAGCGCTTGACAACGTTGTAGCTGCCTTTAAAACCACATTCGGTCACTTTCTCGTAGATGCGTACAGCAGAGTACGGTGCTTCTTCAAGCCATATGTCTATCTGTTGTTTGTACGGATCAAGAATGGAGCCTTTAGCCTCTTTTGCTGTGTATTTTGGCAAGGTGGCACTTTGCGCATATCGTTTTGCCGTACGTGGGTCGATATTGTATTTGCGAGCAATATCTACATAACTCATGCCCTTTTTGTAATCACTGCGGATGTCCATCCAGTGTTCTCCTATCAAGGTCTATCTCCTAACGCCGATCATTGGTCGTCAGGAAGTCTAATGGTCAACATCCCTATTGGTTCACTAACCTACATTTTCTGAAGGCCACTTTCATACATTTTTACATGGCCGTTGACATCAAAACAGCGAGCAGGAAAAGACCGAACTCGTGGAGCAGTACGCCACCATACAGGGATGGGCATGAAGAAGGTGTAGCTGTGACATGGAGGTAAAGAAGATGATTCTGTCCCAGATTTTCAGTAAGGTACTGATAAGGCGTGACTACGAGATAGAGATAGATCTGACCTTGGATTACCATCAACTCGGCATTGAGGTTTAAGGTCCAAAAGCAACAAAACCGCTGGTAAACCAGCGGTTTTGGATTAGGTTTTGGTGGAGCTAAGGGGGATCGAACCCCTGACCTCTTGACTGCCAGTCAAGCGCTCTCCCAGCTGAGCTATAGCCCCTTATTGGCGTTGCAGCGACGGGCAAAATACTTGCTTGTGATGGGCTTGTCAACTTCGTTTCCGATAATGGCAAACTTTTTTTCCGTTGGTTTTACGGCATTTCGTGACGAGTATGGCCTTGCACCGAGGCCACTGGTCTGGTATTTTCGATTCGACTTTTGGCATGGCGGGGAAAAGTGAACAAATTGCCTTTTTTATTTTCCGTTATTCTCCAGCCCGCCGCGTAGCCTTTGCGTCGATTTCTCCACCTTTGTCTGTTCGTTCTCCCGTGATTTGAGGTTTCGCATATGCTTTCACCATTTGGGTTCTTGTTCCGCTGGCTATCCAACGATCTGGCCATAGATCTCGGAACCGCTAACACTGTTGTTTATATTAAAGGCAAGGGTATTGTCCTGCGCGAGCCGTCAGTAGTAGCTGTGCGTCAGGAAGGCCGGGTCAGCAAAGTTCTGGCTGTTGGCCAGGAAGCCAAGATGATGCTGGGAAAGACGCCGGGTAATATCGTCGCCATCCGCCCTATGCGGGATGGCGTCATTGCCGATTTTGAAGTGACCGAGGCGATGCTTCGCTATTTTATCAACAAGGTACATAACCGCCGCACCCTGGTGCATCCGCGTATCATGATTTCCGTGCCATCGGGTATCACCCAAGTCGAAAAGCGGGCGGTCAAGGACTCCGCCGAATCGGCGGGAGCTCGCGAGGTCTTTCTCATTGAGGAACCGATGGCGGCGGCTATCGGCGCCGATCTGCCGATTACCGAGCCAACCGCTAACATGGTTATCGACATTGGCGGTGGCACCACCGAGGTGGCGGTCATTTCGCTTGCCGGTATCGTTTACGCCAAATCGGTGCGAGTGGCTGGCGACAAGATGGATGAAGCGATCCTGCAATATATCAAACGCAAGCACAACCTGGCCATTGGCGAGCGCACGTCGGAGATGATCAAAACCACCATCGGTAACGTCATGCCGGAGGAACCCTATGAAACCATGGATATCAAGGGCCGGGATTTGGTGTCTGGCGTACCGAAGATGCTGACCATCACCGCCGCCGAGGTGTCTTTCGCCATCGCCGAACAGGTTGATGTCATCGTCGAGGCGGCGCGGGTGGCGCTTGAGATGACACCGCCGGAGTTGGCGGCCGACATTGTCGATCAGGGGATTGTCCTGACAGGTGGTGGGGCGCTTCTGAAAAACCTCGATAAACGTCTGGGCGAGGCGACGGGGATGCCGATCCTCATCGCCGACGATCCGCTGTCATCGGTCGTATTAGGTTCTGGCAAGGCGCTGGACAATCTCGAAATTCTCCGTGAAGTGACCATCGACTGAGGCCGGGATGTTGATTTTTCGGCTTGGCCGGTTCGCCTGATATAGCGTTCCCGATCCGGATATGTCGTGAATAAAACCAAAAAAAAGATCGAATCGAGGAAGGGGCATTCCTCTCTTGCCTTTTTGCGTGCTCCGGCGATTACGGTCATTTGCCTCTTGTTCTTCGTCTTTTTGTTTTGGCTGCTTTTAAGCGAACGCTTTAGCGTGCTGCATCAGTTGACTCTGGAGGCAATTGGTCCTGTGCAGTTGTTCGCCACCCGTATCGGTGATGGCATGGGGCAAGTGACCGATTCGTTTCGTGGAACAGCTTCAATACGCCAGGAAAGGGATCTCTACATGCGCCGCAACACCGAATTGTTGCAGCAGTTGAGCGAGTTCCGCGAAGCCTACAGCACCTACCGCTATTTACAGGATCAGTTGCGCTTCAGAGAACAAGAAAAATTTCCGGTCATTTCCGCGCGGGTCATCGGTGGTGATTCTTCGTTCTTCACTATTGTCCTCGACCGCGGCAAACGTGATGACGTGCTGGAGGGGATGGTGGTCTTGACTCCGGATGGCGTTGTCGGGCAGGTGGTGCATGTTTCAGAAAACTACTGCAAAGTACTCCTGGCCGATGCCCCATCCTCAGCTATCGATGCCGTGGTGCAGAAAAGCCGTGTGCGCGGCATTCTGAAAGGGACAGGAGAGAAAGGCAGTGGCTATCTTCTTGAATATGTGCTGAAAAACGTCGATGTGGAAGTCGGTGATATGATCGTCACCGCCGGTATTGGCGGCGTTTATTCGTCGGGTATCGCGCTCGGTAAAGTGTCGCGTGTCGATAAGCAACAGTCGGGGATGTTTCTCAAAATTGAGGTGCAGCCAACGGTCGATTTTCAGCGCTTGGAGTATGTCCTGATTGATCCCACTGACCGCCGGAAGGCGATGGAAGACCTTGGCGTGGAGAGCGGCCCTGCCAGTTTCGAAACGATGATGAAGGCAAGGGAAGAGGCGGCGCGGCGGTCCAGCGCCAATCAAGGACGTTAGGTATTTGCCATGCCTGCCATGTCTTTTCTCGTTTTTTTTCTTGTCGCAGTTGTTCTCGTCGTCATTCAGACCACTTTTTTTCATGCTTTGCCTCTTGCCTGGGGCAGGCCTGACCTGGTGTTCGTCCTGGTGGTCTTTGCCGCCTACCGTTTCTCCTGGCTCTCTGGCTTACTCTTGGTCTTCTGTGCCGCCTGGATGCTTGAAGTAACGGCCAGCCTGTGGCTCGGCATTTATGCCATTCAGTGTTTGGCGGTCTTCGTTTTTCTCAAAACCATCACCCACAATATTCCAATTAAAGAGTCCATTTACCAGATACCTTTGGGCATTCTGGCCTTCGTGCTATCGCGGCTGTTTTCCTTTTTCGTCGCGTTCGTGATCGGTCAGGGAACTGACGATTGGAGCGGGTGGCCTCTCTTACGCGATACGCTGTGGTTCGCGGTAATGTCCTGGGGGCTGTTCATGGTCTTCGACGCTTTGCTGTCATCAATGGAGCGATTTTCCTGGCATGGGCATCCGGTAACAAAAAACTTCAACGGGCGGAGAAGTCCGTGATAAAAAAGAAATCCGGGATAAAAAAGAATTCCGGGATAAAGCCGCTGTTCCCGGAACTCACCGAAATTATTGAACGCGATGAGGAAACGGTTGACCGGCTGCGGCGGCGCACCCTGAAATTCGGTCTGGGCATCATCTTTTTTTTCGCCCTGATTATCTACCGTTTGTACAATCTGCAAATCGAGCAGGGGCGAAAATTCGCCCAGAAAGCCTTCTCCAACCGTATCCGCTTGCAGAAACTGGCGGCGCCGCGAGGCCGGATTCTCGACCGCAACGGAAAGGAAATTGTCACCAACCGCCCGTCGTTCAACGTCGTACTCATGCGCGAGGATGCCATCGACCCGGAAACCCTGGTGAAAAATCTGGCCCCGGTGCTGCATGAGGAAGTTTCAGCGATCTGGGACAGATTCCGTGAGGCCGCCAACACGCCGCAGCATATGCCGGTGGTGCTGAAAAAGGATATTGACTGGCAAACGCTCGCCTACATCGAAAGTCACAAAAACACCGATTTCCCCGGTATTGAAATTCAGGTGCAACCGGTACGGGTCTATGCTTACGGCAATCTGATGTCGCATTTAATTGGGTATCTCGGCATTATTAACAAAAATGAACTGGAGCAATTGCCGGCAAATGAGCGCCGTTTCGCCAGCGGTGATCTGGTTGGGAAAAGAGGGCTGGAGAAGCTGCGTGAGAACGACCTGCATGGTAAAAAAGGCGAAGTGCAGACCGTGGTTGATTCCCACGGTTTCGTGCAGGAACGCGACAAAAAGGAAGAACCCTTCCCCGGTAAAGATATCTATCTGACGCTTGACGTGCCGATGCAGCGCATGGTCGAGGATATGATGGCCAGGGACGATTTGGCCGGATCGGCGGTGGCTATGGAGGTCAACACCGGACGGCTCATCGTGTCGGCATCGGCGCCGGAGTTGCCGCTCGACCAGTTCACCGGAGGTATCTCCAAAGTCAACTGGCAGGCTTTGCAGGACAATCCCCGCCATCCGCAGATGAATAAGGTGGTGCAGGGAGTTTATCCACCAGGTTCCACCTATAAGATGATCACGGCCCTGGCGGGCCTGGCTTCAGGCGTCATCACTAAAGACACGACGGTTTCTTGTCCCGGCTATTATAAATTCGGCAACCGCACCTACCGCTGCTGGAAACACAGCGGTCACGGCACCGTTGACCTGCGGCGGGCGGTGGCCGAATCCTGTGATACTTATTTCTATCTGGTCGGCCAGAAGGTTGGGGTTGATCGTCTGGCCGAGTTCGCCCACAAAATGGGTCTGGGCGCGCTGAGCGGCATCGAGATGGAAAATGAAAAAACCGGCACCATTCCGAGCAAGGCGTGGAAGCTGCAGACAAAAAAAGAGAAATGGCACGACGGCGAGACTCTGTCGGTAGCGATTGGTCAGGGATTCAACACGGTGACACCGTTGCAGATATGCCTGATGACCGCGACACTGGCAACGAATGGTGTCCGCATGAAACCGATGATCATTGATAAAATCGTCGATATCCATTCTGGTCGGGTACAAAATTTTCCACCGGAAGTGGTTGAGAGAATTCCTCTGAACAGCGATTATATGGAAATCATCCGTCAGGGCATGATGGATGTCGTGCAAGGGCCGCGGGGCACGGCCCGCAAGGTGGCGATCAAAGGTTTGAATATCGCCGGTAAAACCGGTACCGCCCAAGTGGCCAGCCTGAACCGGATCAAAGGTCTCAGGGAGGAAGATATCCCCTACAAGTACCGCGATCACGCCTGGTTTACTTGCTACGCTCCGGCGGAAAAGCCGGAAATTGCGGTTACGGTCATGATTGAGCACGGTCTGCATGGCGGTTCCGCCGCTGGCCCCATTGCCAGGGCAATTCTGCAGGCATACTTCAAAGACCGGCTACCGCCGGAAGAAGGCAGAATATTGGAAACTGCCGCCATGCCTTCCGAATTGGAAGCAGCAGAACAACAACTCTGAAGCGATTCGGGATTCGACTATGAGGATGGATAAAAACCTGTTGGCGCGCTTTGATGTGATGCTGTTGGTTCTGGTCGGCCTGATCTGTGGCATGGGCCTGCTCAATCTGTTTAGCGGATCAGTATCGCTGAACGCCATTATGCAAAATCAGGGCCAATCGCCGTTCATCAAACAGGCGGTGTTCATGGCCGCCGGCTTCGCTATCTGTTTCGTCTCGCAGTTTTTCGATTACCAGTTGCTGCAAAAATGGAATCCGCTGATCTACGGTGTGGGGGTTCTGCTCCTTGTGATTGTCGATATCGCCGGTGACACCGCCGGTGGCGCCCAGCGCTGGATTGATCTGGGCATCATCAAACTTCAGCCTTCGGAAATCGAAAAGCTGATCCTGGTCATTGGTTTGGCCAGCTACTATGCCCGCCGGGAGGTGGCCGACGGCTACGGCATCAAAGATCTGATCATACCGGCGCTGATTGTGCTTGTCCCGGCCGGCCTCGTGTTCGTTCAACCGGATTTAGGGACGGCTGGCATTCTGGTGATCATTGCCGTGGCCATGACCCTTTTAGCCGGAGTACGGCTTTCCACCCTGATTCCGGTGGCGCTGATCAGCGTCATTCTGCTGGTGGTAGTCTGGGAAAATGTCAACAATATGGAATCCCTGCTCGGTTCCCATCTGAAGCCCTATCAAATCAGACGTATTCAGACACTTCTTCATCCCGAATTAGCCGATCCGATGGGCCAGGGGTACCAGATATTGCAGTCGCAAATTGCCATTGGCAGCGGCGGACTGACCGGCAGCGGCTATCTCGAAGGCACCCAGGCGCAGTTGCGCTTCCTGCCGGAGCGCCATACCGACTTCGCTTTCGCCGTCTGGGGCGAGGAATGGGGTTTCATCGGCAGTGTCTTTTTTGTCGGCGCCTACATGCTGTTTCTGCTCTGGGGCTTATGGATCGCCATGCGCGCCCGCGACCGTTTCGGTGTGCTCCTGGCTTACGGTATCGTGCTGATGATCGCCTGTCAGGCCATCATCAACTTGTTGATGGTGATGGCTCTCTTCCCGGTGGTTGGCGTGCCGTTGCCGCTGATTTCTTATGGTGGTTCCTCGTTGCTTACCACCATGTTCGGTGTGGCCATCCTTCTTAACGTGAGGATGCGCTGCGAACCGCTTCCGGCTCCGGCGCGCAGTTAGGTGAAAACGGCCATCAGGATTGCGCCGCAAGCGTCAGATCGCGCAGGCAGGCGATGAAGTCCGCCCTGGTGTTCAGGGATGGGGTGGCAATCAGGCGCATCCCATGCTTTGCCGCCTGCCCGCGAAAAAGAATGCCGATTTCGTACAACGTTTCAATGTGGTCGGAGACGAAACTGATCGGCATGACCAGAATTTTTTTTTCCCTGGTGGCGCATTCTTCGATGATGTCCCCGGTTTCTGGTGTCAGCCAGCGCACCGGGCCGCCACGGCTTTGAAAACACAGTGTTCCCCGAACGCCTGTTTTCTGTTCCAGCGCCGTGATGGTTCGCCTGAGATGGTCGAGATACGGGTCGCCACCGTCGATCACCGCCTGCGGCAAACTGTGCGCACTGTACAAAAGACACGGTTTGCCGCCCGCGCATTGCTGTAATCCTTCCTCAAGACAACGACTCAGCGCCGCGATGTAGCCAGGATGATCCGGCCAGGCCTCTACGGTCGTCATCGGCGTATCCGGCAGGATTTTTTCTTTTGCACCCTGTAAGTCGGCCAAAGACGATCCCGTGGTTGTCCGCGAATAATGCGGATACAACGGCAGGGCGATCAGCCTTGTCACGTTAAGACATTTTAATTCCGTGAGAACTTCTTCGGCCCTGGCGTGCCAATAGCGCATGGCCACCCGGACGCGATAGTCACCGGCGCCGGCCAGCGCTTTTTCGAGTGCCGCCGCCTGCGCCTCACTGATGGCT
>DOMU01000145.1 GCA_003509305.1 Desulfobulbaceae bacterium
GGCGTCAACCGGTCGAGCACCGCCTCAACCGCCGCGAAGATGGCCTCGAGCGAAGCGGCGGGCAGCGGCACGACGAGGCGGCCATCCTGGGTCAGCTTCAGCAAAATGCCTTTTTTGGGCGAACTGGCCTGGCTGACGAAGGCCACGAGCGCCGCCGGCGTCACCGGTGTATCGGCGGCAAAGGTGAAGACCAGATTGGCCGGGCCGCGTTCAAGTTTGGCGAAGCCGAGACGAGCCAGCCGCCGTTTGATGGCGACGATGCGCAAAAGATTTTCCGTCTCGGCGGGGATGACGCCGTAGCGGTCGGCCAGTTCCGCCGCCAGATCACTCTGCCGCCCGTCATCGGCCTGGGTGAGCGCCGTCAGCCGCCGGTACATCAGATAGCGCTGGCTGGCGTCGGAAATGTAATTATCCGGGATATAAGCGGAAATCCGCAGGTTGATTTCCGGGTCGATGGCCGGCGCCGCCACCGCTTCCTCATGCGCCGTCCTGGCCTTCAAGTCGGCGACCGTCGATTGCAGAAGGTCAAGATAGAGGTCGTAGCCGATGGCGGCGATATGGCCGCTCTGCGACACGCCAAGCAGATTGCCGCCGCCACGGATCTGTAAATCGCTCATCGCGAGCTTCAAGCCACCGCCCAGCTCGCCGCAGTCCATCAGCGCCTGGAGACGGTCGCGGCTCTCCTGTGAAAGGCTATCGAGTGACGGTACCAGCAAATAGGCGTAGGATTGCGTCGACGAGCGCCCGACCCGGCCACGTAACTGGTAGATTTCCGCCAGGCCAAGCATATCGGCGCGGCTGATGATGATGGTATTGGCGGATGGAATATCGAGGCCGGATTCAACTATTGTCGTCGAGACCAGGACGTCGATTTTTCCGGTGACGAAGCGCACCATGATCTCTTCCAGTTCCTTGCCGCTCATCTGGCCATGGGCGACGGCTAGCCGCGCCTCCGGCAAGAGCTTCTGGATATTGGCGGCGACACGGTGAATCGAGCGCACACGGTTATGGATGAAAAAGACCTGGCCATGGCGGCGCATCTCGCGGCTGATCGCCTCTTTGATCACCAGCTCGTCGTAGGCCGAGACGAAGGTTTTCACCGGGCGGCGCAGTTCTGGCGGTGAGGAAATCACCGACAGGTCACGGATCGACAACAGCGACATTTGCAGCGTGCGTGGAATCGGCGTCGCCGTCAGGCTGAGGATATCGACCTCGGCGCGCAGCTTTTTGATCTTTTCTTTCTGGGCGACGCCGAAACGATGCTCCTCATCAATGACGAGTAAACCGAGGTCATGGAAGACCACATCTTTTGACAAGAGGCGATGGGTGCCAATAACGATATCGATGTCGCCAGCCTTCAGCCCGGCAATGATTTTTTTCTGCTCGCTCGTCGAACGGAAGCGGTTGATGCAGGCGATGCGGGCGGGCAGACCGCGCAGACGTTCCTCAAAGGTTTTGGCATGTTGTTCCGCCAAAACCGTGGTCGGCGTCAGAATCGCCACCTGAGCGCCATCCTCAACCACTTTGAAGGCGGCGCGGATCGCCACCTCGGTCTTGCCGTAGCCAACGTCGCCGCAGACAAGACGATCCATCGGTTTGTCGCTGGTCAGATCGGCGAGTACTTCGGCAATCGCCTTGGCCTGGCCCGGTGTCTCATCGTAGGGGAAGGATTCCTCCAGCTCGGCGAACAGTTCCGCCGGTGGTGAAAACCGCCGTCCCTGGCGCAGTTCGCGCTGGGCGTAGATGGCAAGCAAATCACCGGCCACCTTCCACACCTCTTCCTTGACTCTGGCCTTGGTCTGCCGCCAGGCGGCGCTGCCCAGCTTATCAATTTTCGGCTGATTCTCCGACAGCGCCTCGTAACGCCCGACCAGATTCAGGCGGTCGGCGGGCACGTAGAGGCGATCGCCGTCACGGTATTCGATGAGCATGAAATCGCCGGTGACCCCGGCGACAGTGATGGTTTCCATGCCCAGATAGTGGCCGAGGCCGTGTTCGCTATGGACAACAATGTCGCCGGGGCGCAACTCGGCGAAGCGCTCCGGATCGTGGAAATTCTTCCGCTCCCGCCTTTTGCCGCCCAAACGCATGGTGCCGAACAACTCGCTTGCCGACAGCAGATGCAGGCGTGTCGCCGGCAGGGAAAAACCGCTCGACAGCGGCACTGGGCAAAGATGGAGAATGCCAGGGTCAGCGGTAGCGGCGAAGCGCTCAAGCTGAAGCGGCGGCGTGGTGGTTTCGACGGCGTGGCCAAGGTCTGTGAGCATATCGGCCAGCGACCGGCTGAACTCGGGCGACCGGCAGCAGAGGATGGCCATTTCGCCGTCGCCGCGCCACTCGTCAATCTGCGCAATCAAAGCGGGCAACAGGCCCTTTTGCCGCCGCGCCAGGTGCAGGCCTTGCTTCAGGAGTTGGTGATCTCCACAGGTGACGGAAAAAACGTTTTCCTGGTCTGGATCGATGAAATCGGTGCAGCGGATGACCGCTCTTTTGGCAAAGGCATCGGCAATTTCCGCGGGCGTCACAAAAACCTCGCCGGGCGGCAAGGCCGGTTCCAGGGCCGCGCCTTTCTCCTGAAAGTTGGCCTCGATGCGTTCGTGGATAAGCTCAAGATTCTGGGCCAGCGCCTCCGGCTGCGGCAGAAAGAACGCCGTCCCCTGTGGCAGATAGTCAAAAAAGGATGCCGTTTCACCCTGATAATACAGAGGCAAAAACATCTCCATGCCAGCGAAGCGCCGTCCAGAGGATACCTGCTCGGCAAGAACCCGGTTCGCCTCCTCATCCCAGCCATACTCCCGCCCTGCGGCGAGAAATTTTTCGGCTAGGCGCCGCCGGGCCGGGGTATCGGCTGCCAGACGGACACTCTGGGCTGGCAGCAGCACGGCGTGGCCGATTTCACCCAGCGAGCGCTGGCTGAGCGGCGTAAAAATCCGCAGCGATTCGACCATGTCACCGAAATAATCGAGACGAATTGGACTATCGATGAGCTGGCCATCTTCGCCGAGAAACGGCGGCGGGAAAATATNNTGCCACCGCGCACGGAAAATTGACCGACCGACCGCACCAAGGCCACCTGTTCGTACCCCATGGCGGCGAGGCGGGCCAAAAGCGCCTCACGCGGCGCATCCTCGTCACGGACGATCAGTTCCGCCTCCTGTGACAGAGCTTCTCTTGGCGGCAAGCGGCGGAACAGGGCCTCGGCGCAGGTCAGGATAATGGCTTCCTGGCCAGCTTCGAGCATCCGGTACAAGGCCGACAGCCGCTGCGCCGCGCT
>DOMU01000224.1 GCA_003509305.1 Desulfobulbaceae bacterium
GTGCGCGAAATTATCGGTGCCGGTGATGCCATGCTCGAATTTGAAACCGAGATAGATGGCGTCTTTATCAACGGCGTGGACATCATCAAATGGAATGAGGCGGGGCGCATCGTCGAGTTCAAAGTGATGATTCGGCCACTGAAGGCGATCAATCTCATTCATCAGCAGATGGCGGCTATGCTGCAAGCCGGTCAGTAGGGGCGAAAAGTTTTTCGCCCCGGCAATTTTTGTGCAAACGGCGTTTACCGATCCTGAAAAATTGTGGTTAGTGATTGAAATTTATGGGAAGCAGATTTTCAACACCTCATAGAAATCGCTGACGAAATACGGCGTGATGCCCTCACGGACATGTTCCGGCAGCATCTCGAAATCGCCCTGGTTTTCTTTCGGCAGCAGCACGGTTTTCACATCCGAGCGCTTGGCGGCGATGATCTTTTCCTTGACACCGCCAATCGGCATGACCAGACCACTCAGCGTCAGCTCGCCGGTCATGGCCAAATCGGGGATGATGGTTTTATCCTTGGCCAGCGAGTACAGGGCGCAGGCCATGGTGACGCCCGCCGACGGCCCGTCCTTCGGCGTTGCTCCGGCTGGTACATGCAGGTGGATGAAATTTTGCGCGAAAAATTCCGTGGCGTTTTTGTCTTTGCTTAAAAAAGAGCGGACATAGGTATAGGCGATCTCGGACGACTCGATCATCACCTGACCCAACTGGCCAGTTTGTCTGTAGCCGGCTTTGCCGGTTGGCACCGGTATCGCCTCGATATAGAGAGTAGCGCCACCCATCGACGTATAGGCCAGGCCACGGACGACGCCGACCCGGGGTTTTTTATAGGCCCTCCCCTCGGAAAAGACCTGTTTACCCAAAAGATCGGTCAGCTCGTTCTTGCCGATGCGCACCTCTTCGCCGGGATGTTCGACAATCCGCCGTGCCGATTTACGAATAATTTTCTTCAGGCAATTCTCGAGACCACGGACGCCGGCCTCCCTGGCCCAGCCATCGACAATTGCCGCCAGCACCGCCTTGCCGATATGCACCTGTCTGGCGGTAAGGCCGTGCATTTTCAGTTGCTTGGGCAGGAGATGCCGCCGCGCGATCTCGACTTTTTCCTGCAAAATATAGCCAGGTAGTTGGATAATTTCCATGCGGTCTAAAAGTGGCCCCGGAATCGTGTCCAACTGGTTGGCGGTAACGATGAACAGGATTTTTGACAGGTCGAAACGGACATCAAGGTAATGATCGAGAAAATCACGGTTCTGCTCCGGATCCAGCACTTCGAGCAAAGCCGAAGCCGGGTCGCCGTGAAAACTGGCGCCGATTTTGTCGATTTCATCGAGCATGATCACCGGATTAGCCGTCTTACAGGTCTTGATCGCCTGAATGAATTTGCCGGGCATGGCGCCGATATAGGTGCGACGGTGTCCTTTGATTTCCGCCTCGTCGCGCATACCACCAAGGGAAAAACGATAAAATTTCCGGCTCAGGCTTTTGGCGATCGACTGACCAATTGAGGTCTTGCCGACGCCCGGCGGGCCGACCAGCAGAATGATCGAGCCAGACAGATCGCCTTTGACGATGCCGACGGAAATCAGTTCCAGAATCCGCTCCTTGACATCCTCCAGGCCGTAGTGATCGCGGTCGAGAATCCTGCGCGCCTTATCGATATTGTAACTTTCTTTACTGTATACGCCCCAGGGCAGGATGGTCAGCCAGTCGAGGTAGGTGCGGGAAACACTGAATTCCGGCGACGACGGGCCGATAAGCTTCAGCTTTTCCATTTCTTCCGTAACGCGGTCGCGGGCCTCGTCGCTGAGCACCAGATTTTTCAGCCGCGCCTCGTATTTTTCCAGTTCGGCCTGGGTATCGTCTTTGGCAAGGCCCAATTCCTGCTTGATTTCCTGCAACTGCTGCTTGAGAAAAAATTCCCGCTGCTGTTTCGACAACCGCTCTTCGATGCGTTTCGATATCTGCGATTTCAGCCGCGTGATTTCCAGTTCTTTTTTCAAAAGCACCAAAGAGGCTTCCAGGCGTTCAAGGACGTCTCTCGTTTCCAGTACCTTCTGAATTTCGGCGCCCGACGAGGTGGTCATTGATGCCGAAAAATCGGCCAAGGCGCTGGGGTCGCTGAGGTTGACGCGCTCGACCAAAAGCGACAGGCCCTCTTTGAACAGCGGGTTCAGCGTCACCAGCTCTTTGATACAGTCGATGATCGCCACCTCATAGGCCTTCATTTCCGCGGTGTTCTCTGGCGTCTCCTCTTGCCAATAGGTGGGTTCGACATAGAAGACTTCGTCTTTCTTCGTGATGGCGTGGACATCGAAGCGGGTCAGGGCCTGCGCCACCATATGCAGCGGCTCGCCGCGTTTCACCGGTGAGGCCTGTAAAACCCGCACCGCCGTGCCGACATGGAAAAAGTCGTCGCCGTCGGTTGGTGTTTTCACCATACCGTCGCCACTTGGTTTGACGAGAAGAAGCGCCAGATAAAGTGGTGACGATTTATCGCTGTACTCGATAATTTCCCGTTGCAGCGCCGCCTCTTCGAGGACAAGCGGCCCCATCATTTTGGGGAACATTGGGCGGTCGCGCAAAGGAATAACCAGAAGCTTTTCCGGCAAACGATCCTGCGACACCGCCGGCAACTGCTCTTCCTCCTGTGCCTTCGTCTCTTCGTCCACCTGGTTTTCGCTGACAATCGCGCCATCTTCGGTCAATTCGTCTTCGGCCATGGGGTTCCCTTTTCGCTATCGGTTCGCCGCCCGGAAATGGACTGGCTTTGGTTATCGGCGGAGGTAAAAAAATTTTTTACCATGAACGCCGGTTACTCTCCAGAACTATGCTTCACAGGCCAGATCGCGATGCCGCGCCATTACCTCGAAGCCAAGCCCGCGCAAATGGCTGGCGATGGCCGCCACCATGGCCACCGAACGGTGGCAGCCGCCG
>DOMU01000113.1:0-438 GCA_003509305.1 Desulfobulbaceae bacterium
ATCCTTTAACGGCGCAAACCCAGGCCAGGCCCAGGCCGGTGTTGCCGCTGGTTGGTTCGATGACCAATCCGCCCGGCGCCAGTTTGCCCTCCCGTTCGGCGGTTTCGATCATCGCCGCCGCTATCCGGCATTTAACGCTGCCTAAAGGGTTGCGCGATTCCTGTTTGGCGAAGACGCGGCCCAGGCTGGCGCCCATGCNNAATGCGCGTTAAAGCGATGAGCGGGGTGTTGCCGATTGAATTAAGAAGGGCAAGGGCCATGATTTTATCCCTTGTGATTGGAGTTGGCAAAGATCAGCTCTGGGCGCTTCAACAGCACCCTGGTATCCGGGGCGACGCTTTCGGTCAGCCAGATGTTGCCGCCGATGACCGAGCGTTCGCCAATCACCGTGTCGCCGCCGAGAATCGTCGTATTGGCGTAAATGATCACTTCATCTTC
>DOMU01000113.1:515-13513 GCA_003509305.1 Desulfobulbaceae bacterium
ACGCCGGTGCCGTGGTCGATGAAAAAACCCTCGCCGATAGTGGCGCCTGGATGAATATCGATACCGGTCAGGTTGTGGGCGTATTCGGTCATGATGCGCGGGATGATCGGCACCTTCAGCAAAAACAACTCGTGGGCCAGGCGGTAGATGGAAATGGCCAACAGGCCGGGATAGCAGAAAACGACTTCATCCTGACTGGCGGTGGCTGGGTCGCCGTCAAGCGCCGCCTGGATGTCGGTGGCCAAGAGATCGGTCAGGCGCGGAAAACTCTCGATGCAGGCGATGGCCATGTGATGACTGCGCCCCTCGCAGTTGGTGCAGGGCTGGTTGTTGCGGCGGCAGTCGTGGCGGATGGCCAGGGCGATCTGTTCGACCAATTTGTCGTAAAATTCGCCGATTTCCTGCCCGATATAGTATTCAACATTCCCGGCGTGCAATCGGGTCTTCGTGAAGTAGCCAGGAAAGAGAATGCGCCGCGCCTGCCTGACGATGGCCATAATTTTTTCCTGTGATGGGATGAAGACCGGGCTGATCTCCTCGCAACTTTCCTTGGCGTGTTTCGACAAGAGCAGTTGCCGCACCACGGCGGGCAGCCTGCCATACTGGCTCTGGTTTTCCTCGCGGGCATGATCGCAGGGTTCACAGGCGTCGCAGGGCAGGGGCGAAGCGCAGGATGAGGGGTCACGGACATCACAGGCCAGCGTCACTTGATCGCCCGCCTTCGGGATATGAATATTGCCGCTCATGTTCACTCCTTTTTTGTCGTCAGTTCACTGACCAGGTCGACGACCTTGCGTCCATCCGGGGTCTTCGCATCCGGGTTGATCGCCAGAAGCTCGCGCCAACTGGCCACGGCCTCGTCAGGTTTATTCATCTCAAACAGCACCACGCCCTTGTTGAAGCGGCATTGCTGATGCCGGGTATCGAGCGAGCGGGCCTTGTCGAAGGCGGCGATGGCTTCGTCCGTCCGTCCGGCGGCGTGGTACATGGTGCCGAGATCGGTATAGAGATTGGCGTCGCCGTCATGCAGGGCCAGCGACCGCTTGTATGCCCGTATTGCTTTTTCCGCCTGACCAGAGTCATAATACAGGTGGCCAAGATGCAGCCAGGACTCGTAATTGTCCGGCTTGGCCGTGACGTCCGCCTCAAGACGTTGGATTGCCGCCGCCTGGTCTGACTTTTCACCGCTGATAGCCTCATTCGCTGGGTGCAGTTTATAGACGGCGAAGCCAACGCCGGCGATAAATCCACAGAGAAAAATGATCGCCCAGAGTAGAATGGGCCAGCCTTTGCCGGAAGGGGACGATGAATTGGACATGGCGCGAAGCGGCGTTGGTTGAGGATTTACGGTTTTCCCGAAAGTATACTCATGCTGGATGGGGATTGTTGAGCATACCATGAGGCGGGCCAGCCGCCAAGGTTCGCCGCCGGTCTTGCTTCGGCGTTCGGTTTTTATATACCAATCGCTTACATCACCGATTTTTCCTATAACGAGGAGGGACATTATGGCAGTTGGAAAAACCATTAATAGCCAGGCCATCAAAGCCACGGATACGAAACGCGCCGCCAACCCGGCGCATTTTCATACCAGCGCGAAGAATATCAAGGAGAGCATTCTCCGTAATCTCTTAAGTTTTCAGGGACGCGATCCGGAACGCTCCGGTGACGCCGATGTGTACCAGGCCCTGGCCTACGCCATTCGCGACATCATGGTGAAAAAATGGATCGCCACGCAGAAATCTTACTACAAAGAGGGGGAAAAACGGGTCTACTACCTGTCGCTGGAATTTCTCATTGGCCGTAGTCTGGTCAACAGCATGATCAACCTGGGTATTTTTGAAGCGGCCAGGGAAGCGCTTGAGGAACTCGGCTATGACATTGGCCGTATCAGCGATGAGGAGGAAGACGCCGGTCTCGGCAACGGTGGCCTGGGCCGGCTCGCCGCCTGTTTTATGGATTCGATCGCAATGCTGAAGATTCCGGCCTATGGTTATGGCATCCGGTATGAGTACGGCCTTTTCACCCAGCGTATCGTCGATGGCTATCAGGTGGAATCGCCGGACAACTGGCTGCAATACGGCACGCCCTGGGAATTCGAGCGGCGGATGCCGGTTTTCCCGGTGCAGTTTTACGGCAATGTTGTCAGTGAACTCGACAAAAATGGCAACTACCGCTCTCGCTGGATCAATACTCAGCACGTCATGGCCGTGCCCTGCGACATGCTGGTGCCCGGTTACGGCAATGATCACGTCATCAACATGCGGCTGTGGACGGCGAAAGCCTCACGCGAACTCGATCTGGGTTATTTCAGCCAGGGTGATTATATCGGCGCCGTGCAGTCGAAGGTCAGCTCGGAAACTATTTCGAAGGTGCTGTATCCGCCAGACCACAACCTGGCCGGTCAGGAATTGCGCCTGAAGCAGCAGTATTTTTTCGTCGCCGCCACCTTCCAGGACATTTTACGCCGCTACCGCAAAACTAACCATGATTTCGCCAACTTCCCCAATGCCGTCGCCGTGCAGTTGAACGATACCCATCCGGCCATCGCCATTCCAGAACTGATGCGGATACTTTTAGATATCGAGGGACTCAGTTGGGAAAAATCCTGGGACATCTGCGTCCATACCTTCGGCTATACCAACCACACATTGATGCCGGAGGCCCTGGAAAAGTGGCCAGTCGATCTGATGGGGCGCGTCCTGCCGCGGCATTTGCAGATCATCTACGAGATCAATCAGCGTTTCCTCGATAGCGTTGCCCAGGAATATCCAAGTGATGTCAGCAAGTTACGCGATATGTCTCTGATCGAGGAAGGCGAAGTGAAAAAGGTCAGGATGGCGCACCTGGCCGTGGTCGGCAGCCACTCGGTCAACGGCGTCGCCGCCCTGCACAGCGAGTTGCTGAAGACCCGGCTTTTCCCGGATTTTTACCGCATGTATCCGGAACGCTTCAACAACAAGACCAACGGCATCACGCCGCGCCGCTGGCTGTTACAGGCTAACCCGCAACTGGCGGCTCTGATCAGCGATAAAATCGGCAAGGCCTGGATCACCGACCTGAATGAACTGCGGAAACTGGAAGTTTTCACCGAAGACGCCGCCTTCCGCGCCCGCTGGCGCGAGATCAAACACGCCAATAAAAAGCGTCTCGCCGCTTATGTCCACAGGATCATGAAGGTCGAAATTGATCCCAAAACGCTTTTTGATGTGCAGGTCAAGCGCATCCACGAGTACAAGCGGCAACTGCTGAACGCTTTGCATGTCATCTATCTCTACCAGCAGATGCTGCAACACCCGGAACTGAATTTCGCGCCGCGCACCGTTGTTTTCGCCGGCAAGGCGGCGCCGTCGTACTGGCGGGCGAAGCTGATCATTAAACTGATCAATTCGCTCGGCGAGGTGATCAACAACGATCCCAGGATTGGTCATCTGCTGAAGGTGATCTTCCTGCCCAACTACACGGTGTCGCAGGCGGAAATCGCCATCCCGGCGGCCGACTTGTCCGAGCAGATTTCCACCGCCGGTACCGAGGCTTCGGGCACCGGCAACATGAAGTTCTCGCTGAACGGCGCCCTGACTATCGGGACACTCGACGGCTCGAACATCGAAATCCGTGAGGAGGTCGGCGAGGAGAACTTCTTTATCTTCGGCATGACCGCCGAAGAGGTGGAAGTTGAAAAACTCAACCCCAGCCGCACGCCGGAGGGCATCTGCCAGGCCAACCCGGTCATCCGCGAGGTGATCGACAGCATCGCGAACGGCGCCTTCAGCCACGGCGACAAAAAACTGTTCCAGCCTCTCGTCGAAACCCTGATGAGTCCACACGACCAGTATCTCTTGCTCCTCGACTTTGAATCCTACATTGCCTGCCAGCGCCATGTGCGCGAGCTGTACCTCGATCAGGAAAACTGGACGAAAAAGTCGATCCTGAACGTCGCTCGCATCGGCAAGTTTTCGACTGACCGCACCATCCGCCAGTATTCGGAAGAAATTTGGGGGATTCCGGTGGAATGAGGCCAGTGCCGCGCCGACAGGGGAGTCACAAAAAGCCGGAGGAAGGATGAGAACATCCTGAAATGAAAAATGAAATTACACTTCCATGCGACAGGTATAGGGGTTGATGGTCAACACCGGGCAGGCGGCCGAGCGCACCACCTTGTCGGCAATGCTGCCGAAAACGATTTTTTCCATGCCCTTATAGCCATGCGTGCCCATGATGATCATGTCGCAACCAATCTCGTTCGCGAAATTGATTACTCCCTCGCCAATATCACCATTGACCACCCGCCACAGCACCGAGTTCACGCCATATTCCTGACAATGTGGTTTGATCTGCTCGGCGAAATCGGCCATTTTTTGTTCGGCGCCTTCCATCAGGTCGTGTTCGAGTTTCGGCATACTCATCTGGGGCATGAAAAAACCGGAGTAGTCCTCGAAATTGTGCACGACAAAAATCAGGTGCAGGACGGCGCCGAATTTACCGGCGATATAAGCCGCCGACTCGGCGATGAGCTGGGAGTTTTCCGAAAAATCAATGGGGACAACGACTTTCTGTACACTGGCAATTTTCCGCATGGCAATCTCCTTCAGGTAGATGTGAACCAGCCGACAATCGTTGGTATTTGCTCAATGTTTTTAATTGTCCCATATGGGGGCGTCTGGCGCAAGCCTTTCGGCAAAACAGTCCGCTCAGGTCGTGCCGACAGTATCCTCGGCAACGGTTCCGCCCGTGGCTTCAAGAAAACGCACCGCTTCGAGTAATTCTGGAAAATCGTAGATGATATAATCCGCCTCGGCGCCGCGGCTGCGCTGGTCACCTTGGTTCGATTTGAAAAAGACTGTTTTCAGGCCCGCTGTTTTGGCGCCGAAGACATCGCGGTACATGTCGTTGCCGATAAAGATCACTTCCGTCGCCGTCAGGCCCATCTTTTCAAGTATCAGGGCGAACAGGCGCGGGTCCGGCTTGCGGTAGCCGAAATCGCTGGAGATGAGCACGGAATCGAAATAACCGTTCAAACCGGCTGAATACAGTTCCGGCAACCCCCAGACGCTTTGGCCATCGGAGAGCGCCGCCAGCCGGTATTTCGGCTTCAGCGCATTCAGCGTCGCCAGAACACCCGGATACAGCTCCAGCCTGAAGCGTGAGACAGCGCGGAAAATCTCGGCGCAAATGCCAGGTAACAGGCGCAATTTGGCCGATGGCAATTTCTTCGTATACGAGGACGCGCATTCGCCGATGATTTCCCTGAAGATGGCCACCACGTCGAATTCCGGGAACTCCTGGCCACTTTCGCGGCGCTGCCGTTTGTTGGTGGCGAAGTACAACTCGCGCAACTCGTCCGGACGTAAGGCGATTCCCTGATAAGCAAGAAAATTGGCCAGTGCCCGGTAAATTTCATCATGACCTTCATTGGTCAGGATATCGGTCGTCGTGCCGTTAATGTCAAAGATCAAACCGCGGATCATATCACCATACCTATTTTACCGGCGATTTTAATAGCTAAGGTATTGAAATCCTTTCTCGCGTCTTGTACCGCCCCCGCATGGCTACCGATGGCGCCATCCGCCGAGGTAAGACTAAAAATAGGTTTCCTATGTTCCTGCGCCATGGGAATCAGGCTGCGGTAATGCTTGATTGTGGCTAAACAATAGGGATCATTCTCTTGTTTTCCCCCCGCCTCTGGCGGTTGCCCAAGCACCGCTTCCCGGTATACATCGGGAATGCGGTGAATCCATTTATCATAGGCTTTCACTGGGCGGTCCAGTCGTACCATGTATTGTTGACAGAGATAGCCTATGGCTTCCATTTTTCCTTCGGGCAGATGGAAATCTGGATAGCGCTTCTTTTCACTGCTTGATTCCCAGTTATCCAATCTTTTTTTCCAACTCTGCCGCCAGCTTTTCAACGCCGGGCCAAGGTTCTTCAAACCCTGCAAAGAGAAAAGATCGGCACCGAGAGGAATGGCCACATAATCGGCGGCGATGAGCGCGGAACGATTGATGGCGCCCAGATTGGGGCCAATATCGGCTAAAATAATAGCCGCCTCAACTTTATCTGCGGCCATCTGCATAATCTGCCAGAAAGAACTCAGTATCCGCATGGGGCGATATAAATTGCTATCCAGACTCTTCGGCCAAACATCGGCCAGCTCGCCTTCATAATCGGATAGTCTGACATCACCGGCCAGCAAATAGAGATCGGTTCCCACATTCTGAAGCACTGGCTCCTTTATGTCCCCCATGTCGGTAATAGGCTGAACACATTGATAAATTGTCGATCCATCAGTTTTCTCCCAGACTTCTTCAATACGCTCCTCATCAAGAAAAAATGCCGTCAGATTGGCCTGGGGATCAAGGTCGGCAATAACAACCCGTTTGTGCAGGCTGGCAAACATCCAGGCCAGATGATAGATGAGGGAGGTCTTGCCAACACCGCCTTTGTTGTTGAAAAACGTCAGCACAGGACTTGTCATAGTTTACCTCGCAAAATACAGACAACGGCACTCTGATTGACTTCAAATTCCGGTTTTGGATTGCCATTGTCCGCCATCGCTCGTTCCGCCGTGGCGATGCCTCGGCCAAAAGCCTGAATAAAACCAAAGGTCTTCAAAGTATCGGCAATATTGGGATTGCGATAGTCGGTGATGCCGGGCTTGGCAAAATTCTCGATGGTGACATTGCCATACGGCCCGCCTGGACTATGGATTTCGATCCGGTCGTTGAACCAATAGATGCGAACCGGCGCATTGGTGCTTTCATAGATGCGATGCAACACGGCGTTGTACANNCCGATGTGTCGGCGCCGAGACAATATCCACCGCTGTCCTGTTGTGGGCTTTCAGTTTTTCTTCAGCGCGCCGGAGCATTTCCACCAAAGTTCCGCCAATCTTTTCCTCATCAATCACCGGGTCGGCAAGCTCAAGGCCGTCAATCCGCAAAAACTGGATATATGCCCCCGGCAGAAAATCCTGCGGCGTTTTGCCAAGCGCCAGCAAACCCAGCACGGTAGGCGTGGCATCATCAGGCGCGACAATCATCTTGCACGAAGCAAGGCGTTCTTCATAGGTCCTGTTGTTCGCCTCCAGGATGTCAGGGGCAAAGGCGGCGGGCAAAAATTCATTTTCAAAAATCGTCCTGGAGAGATCCGCTCTCTTTGCCGACGGTACCGGATAAATATCAAAAGGGATATTTTTGTATCTTCTCTTTTCGTTCAGAATACGCTCTTCCTGCTCATTGGCTATGGCCCGTCGCGGCCCGGTGCGAATCCAGATACGCCCCTCGTGTTTCACCGGCGGCATATCGGAAGGCATGACCGTCACCACCGCCATATCCGCTCCTTTCAGCCTACGCCTTTCCACTGACAAAACCGGTAATGGCAGGATATTGCCATCCGCTTTCATGTCCGCAAGAGAGCGTAACAGCTGGTCCGTCACCGCCAAGCCGCTCGGCTCGCCATTATCCTTGGCTCCAATAAACAAGACTCCCGGCTGATTATGACCAGGCAAATCATTGGCGAACGCGCATACCGCCTGCCGCGCTTTTTTAGGGACATCCTTTTTGAAGACCTCTTTGCGTTCGGCGCGATCAGACTCAGTATCATTCAACAGTTTCAGCAATTCCTCATCAGTCAATCGCAACATGGCTGTCCTCTGAAATGATTTGAAGAATACTTCTGCGGATCATAATGCAAACCCTCGCAGACATTTTTTGCCTTTACGCACCAGGCGCCGCCGGTAATCCATGCTCAGCCAGTGGTTGCGGGCGATGCGCAGAAAGGTCATACCCATATAAAAAGGAACCCGGCGTGTCGTCTCGGAGAATGTCCGTTCGCGGTCGGGAAAATGGCAGGCGTATTCCCAGAGAAAATGGCCGATGAAAGGTTCGGCGGCGCGGCTATTTCCGAACCTTTCGAGAAAGAAATGCGCCAATTCGCCGGCGATGCGCCCGGTGTCGAAGACGCGGTCGGCCCAGCGCAGCCGCTCCAGGTCAAAGGATATGACATTCAAACCATCGCCGAAGAGAAAATTTTCCGGCGTCGCGTCGCCATGGGCAAGAACCCGCCAATCCTGCCACATTTTCGCTTGCTCGCGCCAGCGGTCGCGAAGAAAATAAAGCTCGTTTACCTCAGGAAAACCGATAATGCCCTCGGCTGAAAGCGGCCTGATCAAAGTGTCGAAATAATCACAACTGGCCGCGAAATCGACGCCGCCCGGTTCGGCGGTACGGTTGTGAAAGTCGGCAAGGAACCAGGCCAAAGCCGTCAATTTATCGAAAAGCGGACCGCCGTTCTGTTCGCGGATGGCACGGCGGATAATCGCGCTCAGCAATTTACCCTGACAAAACTCAACAACCAGAAGCCTGTTCAGGGCGTCGTTGCGGCCCAAAGGCCTGGCGATGTAATGCGGCGACGTATTCAGGCCGTGGCCGCGCATTACATTCAGATTATGTTCTTCGCGGCTTAACTTGCGGCTGGCGGTCTCGCCGTCGCGGCCGGCGATGAGGAAAAATTTGCCGATCATGCGGCTGCCCAGGTATTTTTCTTCGTACAGATAGACGGCGTTTGAGGCGTTGAGGCGGAAGACCCGATAGACCGGATGCGGCAGAAATCCGCTCAGTTGCGGCTGTATCTCGTGTTTCAGATAGGCATACAGCGGATCGTGTTCTGGCAGATACCCCAAGTACTCTTTCACTGGCGTTTACCAGACGATGGGGGGAAGCGCGTGGGCCAGCAGATATTCGTTGCAGCGGCGGAAGACGCCGGAACCAAGAAAGCCCCGGTGCGCCGACAGCGGCGACGGATGGCTGGTTTGCAGAATGCAATGCTTTCTTGTGTCGATCAAGGGCGCTTTTTTCTGGGCGAAGCTGCCCCACAGCATGAACACAACATGTTCTTTGCGCTCGGAAACGGTGCGGATAATATCGTCGGTCAGTTCGTGCCAGCCGAGGCCGGCGTGTGAATTGGCCTGGCGGGCGATAACTGTCAATGAAGCGTTCAGCAGCAGCACGCCCTGGCGCGCCCAATCGCTGAGGTCGGTTTCGACGCGCACCACTCTGCCGCCGTAGATACTGGTGTTGACTTCCTGCAAAATGTTACGCAAGGATGGCGGCGTCGGGATACCCTGGCGGACGGAAAAACACAGGCCGTGCGCTTCCGGGCCGGCGGCGTGTTCGTTGAAATACGGATCCTGCCCTAAAATCACCACCCGTACATCATCGAGCGGCGTCAGTTCCAGCGACTGAAATACCAGCGCGCGCGGCGGAAAGACTTTAGGGCCGCGCCCGGTTCCAGTGGAAGCGTAGGCGAGATCGGCAAGCGCCTCATGTCTGCCGGCGCGCATCAGAGGCACGCACTCTTCCCATAACATAGGCAAAATCAAACCTTCAGGCACCAGAGGTTTCTTCGGTGAACAGCGGGCTTACGCAAAAAATGATGGAGCAATTAAAAACCCAAATGGCGGAGAACACAAGGAGAAAGCGCGGGAGCAATCAGTGTTCGACGCTGCCGGGCAAGCGTGCTATTGTCGCCACTACCCGTTTTCAGTGTTTTTTCCAGGCCCGCGCCGTCACGCCGCAAAGGTGCCCCGTTTTTCTTTTGATAAAAAATCCCGATGGCAAAAACACAAACAAGCAGTTTGGCAAGATCGGCGGCGGTGGTGGCCTTGGCCGTCATATGCAGCCGTATCCTCGGTCTTGTCCGCGAAACGGTGTTCGCCGGTCTGTTCGGCGCCAGCAACGATTACGATGCCTTCGTCGTTGCTTTCCGCATCCCGAATCTGTTGCGCGACCTGTTTGGCGAGGGGGCGCTTTCAGCGGCTTTCGTCACAGTCTTTTCTCTCTACGACAGTCAGCGCCAGCCGGAAGAAACCAGGCGCCTGGCCTGTAATGTCCTGACTTTTTTCGCCATCGCCCTGTCGCTTCTTTCGGTGGCGGGAATGTTTGCCTCCGACAGTATCGTTTCTCTCTTCGCCCCCGATTTCGCGGCAACGCCCGGCAAAAGCGATCTGACCGTCATGCTGACCAGGGTTATGCTGCCCTTCCTGGTTTTTATCTCGCTTTCAGCGGTGGTTATGGGAATGCTGAACACCAAGGGGAAATTTTTCGTTCCGGCGCTCGCCTCGAGTTTTTTCAACCTTGGCTCGATCATCGGCGGTGTCAGCCTGGCCTGGCTGTTGCCGCGCTACGGCCAGCCGGCCATTGTGGGCATGGCCATTGGCACCCTGTTTGGCGGTCTGTTGCAGCTCTGCGTCCAGCTTCCCACCTTGTATGGCACGGGATTTCGCTACCGTCCCGTCGTCGATCTCACCGACCCCGGCCTGCGGCATATCTTGCGGCTGATGGTCCCGGCGACGATTGGCCTGTCGGCGACGCAACTGAATATCTTCATCAACACCACCTTTGCCACCTCCTGCGGCGAAGGCGCGGTGTCGTGGCTGAATTACGCTTTTCGCCTGATGCAGTTGCCGATCGGGCTTTTCGGCGTCGCCCTCTCCATCGCTATGATGCCGATGCTCTCAAAGCAGGCGGCGGCCAAAGACCTGACGGCGATGCGGCAGACGCTGGTTTCCGCGCTGATTCTCGTTTTGGCCCTGACCTTGCCCGCCACCGCCGGGCTAATGCTGCTCGATAGGCCGATCATTGCCCTGATCTTTCAGCATGGGGCCTTCACCGCCGCCGACACCACCGCTACCGCCACCGCCCTGTCGCTGTACGCGGTTGGCCTGTTCGCCTACGCCAGCAACAAAGTGCTGGTGCCGGCCTTCTTCGCTATCGACCGCACGCGCTATCCGGTCATCGCCTCATTCCTCTCGGTTGCCCTCAATTTTGTTCTCATCCACTTGACCATTGGCCGTTTCCAGCACCTGGCCATCGCCCTATCAACTTCGGTGACCATGCTGCTCAACTGCCTTTTGCTCTTTTCGCTGCTCGCCTGGCAGATGGGCCGCTTGCCCTGGGGGCGGCTGTGCGGCGCCGCCGTCAGGATTGTCGCCGCTACCCTGGTCATGGCGCTTTTCCTTATGAGCTGCCGCTGTTTTTTCGGTGATTACCTGGCTTTCGGCCCCGCGAACGCTTTACTCCCGCATGGTCTGCCGCTGCTGGCACTGACGCTTTTTTTGAGCATCGGCGGCGCGGCCCTGCTCTATGGCGCCATGCTGTTCGCGTTGCGCCTGCGTGAAGTGACCGAATTGTCGGCGGCCATGGTCAAACGGTTCAGCAAGAAGTGAGACAAAATGGGCGTTCAGCCATTGTCGGCATAAAGAATTCCCAGGCTGTATTGGCATCATCCTGATTTGACTAAAATTTTTCTGGCGAACTTGATTGTTTTCAGGCAGTTCCTATAATGGAAAGGAAGTCTGTGGAAGCGCGTCCTCTGAACTGTGGGGACGAGAACAGGACAGCCGGAGGTTCGGTTGTCTCCAGAAGAGGGAGGTTGTCCATGGAATTGCGGATCGAGGCGAAAAATGTCGAGTTACGTAAGGGCTGGGAAACCCGCATTAGCGAGGAAAGAGATAAGCTTGTGCGCCATTACGCCAACTTCATTCTCCACCTTCGTGTTACTATCGAAGCCACCACGTTCCACAAGGCTGGAGGATATGTCATCAAGCTGGTCGCGGGTGTGCCCGATGACACCCTTGTGGTCGAGCGCACAAACGAGTCGGTGCGCGCGGCGCTGACCGCCGCCTTTGATGTGCTGAATCTGCAATTGAAGGAAAAAATGCGCAAGAAACGGCAATCGTTGAAGGTTCCCGCCGAAGAAATTCCGGATGCCACCGAAGCGTAATCACGCCGCGAGGTTATGCCTGACGCCTTCTTGGCTACCCCGTTCACCCTTCGATATGCCTGGGGTGAACGGTTTGTCCGCTTTTACCGAACCCGATTCACCTTGATGTATCAGTATGAATCCGTTTACGGATGCGCCAGTTCCCGCGCTCGCGGCACCAATTCCCGGTACACCGCATCCGGTAGTTGCGTCCGCCAGTGGCCCGACCATTTCGCCGTGCCGATCACGCCACCAACCACGATAACGAGCAGCAAGGCCACCATGGCGCCCGACAGTGTTCGCCGGCGCCAGCGTCGGGCAATGCCCGGGGTATCGCCATTTGCCGCCGCCGTTTTGGTTGGGGGCAGAGAAAACTGCAAGGCATTTTGCGCCGGACACACGGCCACGCATGACAGGCAGGCCGTACATTCAACGGAATAAACGCGCGGTGTTCTGTCAGTCGGCAAGCGCGCCGGGCAGGCTCCCGCACATTTGCCGCAATCAATACACGCTTCGGTATCGCGCCGGATTTTGAATGGCGACAACAGCGACACCAGCCCCAGCAAAGCTCCATACGGGCACAAATAGCGACACCACAGATTTTTTATGAACAGGCTGCCTATGACCAACACGGCAATCACAATCGCCGCCCCAGCGCTGATGGAGCGAAAGAAATTCAGCATTTTGACATCGGCGATCAGCCCGTATGGTGTGACCATGAAGTTCTCTATTTCTTTTGCCGACATGGTCACGGCGATGAACAGGAACATCGCCAGTAAGATATATTTAAGCGTCCGCAGCGGCAGATCGAGCCAGAACGGTGGTACAACGTTGCGCCTGAACAGCCGCCGACCCAGCCGCCACAGGGCCTCCGACAAGGTGCCGATCGGACACAGCCATGAACAAAAGGCCTTTTTACACAGCATGCTGGTCAACAGAAAGGCCACCAGCAGGAACATGGATGCGGCATGGATCGGCGGAATTGTCAGTGTCGCCAGCGTGTATTTGAGGTTCATCAGGCCGGCAATCGGCAGCCAGCCTTCGACGCCATCCGGTCGCGCCACTTTGAGTGTGGCTCCGCCGGTTTCGTAATAGCGCACCCAGAGATAGAACTGCGCTCCCAAAAAAACGTTCAACAACACGAATGCCAGTTGCACCGTATGCCGCCAGGTTCTGACATTGCGCCAGTCGAGCCAGGACATGCGCCCGCCGGCCATCCCCGGCCGCCGCGTCAGGATTTT
>DOMU01000113.1:13632-15232 GCA_003509305.1 Desulfobulbaceae bacterium
TTTCTTAGCTTGTCTTTTCCCTCATCAGGCTGCCTTTAACAGCCCTTTATAATACTGTTTGTCCCGCAAGACGCCTGTAAAGGAGAAACTGGTGAACTGACCGCTCTGATCGGTGTTGAAAATATCCGGGATGCCGTGTTTCGCCAAGGCCTCTTCCAGGGCGGCAACACAACAGGCCGGGGCGGGCGATACTGAGCGTCTATGCCCGCGCGGCGGATCGACGCCATCGCCTATACGAAAACGCTTTTTCGTGGTAGTATATACGGCTCACCGGCGCGTTTTTTGACTCCGGCGCTTCGCCCACCGTCAGACGGTTATTCATCATTTATTTTCGCAGGAGAACAGCATGGGCCAGACCATTGCCGAAAAGATTTTTGCCGCTCATCGGCGCGACATGCCCACCCCCGGCACGGAAATCCTCAGTCTCGACGCGGTATTCTGCCACGAAATCACCACCCCGATCGCCATTATGGATCTGATGGAAAAGGGCATGGATAAAGTGTTTGACGCCACGAAAATCAAGGCGGTCATCGACCATGTGACACCGGCCAAGGATTCCAAAACCGCCACCCAGGGCAAGATCATGCGCGACTGGGCCAGGCGGCACGGCATCAGGGATTTTTTCGATATTGGCGACAACGGCGTCTGCCACGCCCTGTTTCCGGAAAAAGGCTTTGTCCGTCCTGGCTATACGGTGATCATGGGCGATTCGCACACCTGCACCCACGGCGCCTTTGGCGCCTTTGCCGCCGGTGTCGGCACCACCGATTTAGAGGTGGGAATTTATAAAGGCGTCTGTTCGTTCCGCAGCCCGCAAAGCATGAAGATCGTCTTGCGCGGCAAACTGACGGCGGGCGTCACCGCTAAAGACGTGATTCTCGCCGTGATCAAAAAACTGACCACGAACGGCGCCACCGATTTAATCATCGAATTTCGCGGCGAGGTGGTGACGGCTATGGATATGGCGGCACGTATGACCATCTGCAACATGGCGGTTGAGGCCGGGGCCACCTGTGGCATCTGCCTGCCCGATAAGGTGACCGCTGAATATCTGTGGCCATTCATCAAAAATGACTACGCCAGCATTGACGCCGCCGCCGCCGATTTTGCCAGGTGGCATTCCGATGAAGACGCCGAGTACGTTTCGGCCATCGACATGGATGTAACGGATCTGGCCCCACAGGTGACGCACGGCTACAAACCGGATCAGGTCAAAGACATCACGGAAATGGCTGGCATACCGATCGACCAGGTTTATATCGGTTCCTGCACCAATGGCCGCATCGAAGATCTGCGCGCCGCCGCCGCCATCTTGAAAGGACGGCATATCGCCGAAAACGTGCGCGGCATCGTCACGCCGGCGACACCGGCCATTTATCGCCAGGCGCTGGCCGAAGGCATTATCGCCACCTTCATGGATGCCGGCTTTTGTNNNNTGCTGAACCCGACCTGTGGCGCCTGCCTTGGCATGAGCAGCGGCGTTCTGGCCGAGGGCGAAGTCTGCGCCTCGACCACCAACCGCAATTTCAATGGCCGCATGGGCAAAGGCGGCATGGTGCATCTGATGAGTCCGTCTTCGGCGGCGGCGGCGGCCGTTGTC
>DOMU01000013.1 GCA_003509305.1 Desulfobulbaceae bacterium
TGCCAGCGGTACGCCCACCGCCACGGCGCAGGCGCAGGCGGCTATGGCGCATTCGACATGGTGGCGCCCAATCAGCGGCAACACGATTTTCTGGCGCTGCTCGGCGTGGCACAGGGTGAAAGCGAGATCGTTTTCCCCTTCACCAATATGTTCCGCCCAGATATCGGCCCGCGGGCAGGCGGCCTGACCACGCGCCGAAAAGATCAGGCGCCGCTGCGGGTAACGACTGGCCATGGCCACAATGTGTGGATCGTCGCCGTTGACGATCAGGACAGCCTCGTCTCCGGCCTCGGCGAACAGCTCTTCTTTGGCGCGGGCGACACCGTTGATGTCGCCAAGGCCCTCCAGATGCACGCCGTGGACATTGGTGATGCAGCAAATATCGGCATCGGCGGTTGCCGCCATGCGGGCGATTTCCCCGGGCGCATTCATACCCATCTCCACCACGGCGGCGCGGTGACGCGGGCCAATAGCCAGAAGCGTCAGAGGCAGACCGATCAGATTGTTCAGATTGCCTGTGGTCGACAGTACGCAGTCGCTGGGATTGTCCGGCCCCGGATAGTGGGCGCGCAGAATGGCGGCCAGCATTTCCTTGGTTGTGGTTTTGCCGCAACTTCCGGTAATGGCAACGATTTTCGGCTGAATGACCTCGGCCATCAAACGGCGGCGAAAAGCGGCGAGCTGGTGCAAAGCCAGCAAGGTATCATCGACTTCGAGAACAGGAATAAGCAGGCCCGGCGATTTTTTGCCACGGTCAACAACCAGGCAGCCGGCGCCCGCCGCCTCGGCTTTTTCTTGGAAATCGTGGCCGTCGAAGTTATCACCTTTCAGCGCGACGAAAATATCGACCCCGCCAATACTACGGGTATCAGTGGAAACCTCGGCCAGCGGCATTTCTTTCTCGCCAGCGCGCAGACAGCCGCCGGTGGCGGCGACGAGATCGGGCAGACGCCAGGCCGTAAGCGCTGTCAAGGCTTCGAGGCTGTCGTCAAAAAAGTGTTTACCATCTTTTCCCTGTTGGTAACGTTCGTGGCCCTTGCCAAGAAGAGCGACGATATCGCCTGGTTCCGCCGCCCGCACCGCCAGTTTGATCGCCAAGGCCCGGTCGCCGATATTGACGAAGCCGGATTCTCCCGCCAGATCACCGAGGAGCCAGGCCGCATCGCGCTGAGTCATTCCGGTGGCAAGAACACCAGCTTCGATCTCATGGCGGATTTGTTCCGGCGTTTCACCGCGCGGATTGTCATCGGCGATCAGCAAGATATCGGCCAGCTCCGCCGCCACCTCACCCATCAGCGGACGCTTCTTTTTGTCTCGGTCGCCGCCACAACCGATGACACAAAAAAGCCATTTGTGCGGTAATTCTTTCAGGGTCGCAAGCGCTTTACGCACGGCATCCGGCGTATGGGCGTAATCGACAAAGACCGTGGGCCGCGAGACAGCGAGTGAAGCGGCCTCTACCCGCTGCAAACGTCCTGGCGCGCCCTTGGCTTTTACCAGGCCATTTCGGAGTTGCTGAATATCCATGCCAATGGCCAGCAGCAGAGCCGCCGCCACCAGTAGATTTTCGGCGTTGAAGCCACCCGCCAGCGGACTCGTCAGCACGAATTTTCCCCAGCGCCCGGCCAGTTCGTGACGGCTCCCCTGGGCATTGCTTGCGGCGGCAAGCAGCCGTATATCCGCATTCCGCTTATGACCACAGAGGATGAAACGCACGCCTAGGTTCAGACAGAATGCCAGCAGCTTTTCCGCCCACGGGCCGGCGTCACCGTTGATTACGGCGATAGCGTTTTTTTGCAGATGACGGCTGAAAAGGAGCTGTTTGGCCGCGAAATAATCGGCCATATCGGCGTGGTAATCAAGGTGATCCTGGCTCAGGTTGGTGAAAGCGGCGCAATCGAAGCGCAGATTGCCGAGCCGCTGTTGTACCAAGGCGTGCGACGATACCTCCATGATTACCGTCTTTACCCCGGCGTCGGCCATCTCCCGCAGAAGAGCCTGTAAAACCAGGGCATCCGGCGTCGTGTTGGGCGATGGCAGTGTCACCGTTGTACCGAGAGAGGTGTAGCGGTAATTGACGGTGCCGATGACACCCACCGTTTCTCCAGCCGCCAGCAGGCATTGTTCGACCAGATAACTGACCGTGGTTTTACCGTTGGTGCCGGTGACGGCTAAAAGCCGCAGCCCATCCGCCGGACGGCCATAATAATTTTCGGCCATGACCGCGTAGGCGAAGCGGGAATCAGCCACCTCGACCACCACCCCATGCCAGCCAGCCAGCGCTTCCGGTGACCAGAGTCCGGCCTGTACCACCACGGCGGCGGCGCCGGCGAGGGTAGCCTGACGCAGAAAAAGATGGCCATCCGCTACACTTCCGCGCAGAGCGACAAAAACATCACCAGGATGCACCTGGCGCGAATCAGCGGTGAAAGCCTGTACCGGGATGTCCGTCATCGCCTTCACGGCGAGACCAGACAACAAATCTTTGAGATTCATGGAGACGCGGTTCATGGTAGTTTCCGCCCCTCCGCTTTGATTTGTTGCCGGAGCCTTTCAACTTCTCTGGCACCCCTGGCTTTTACCGGCGAGACCGCCGCCACGTTTTCGGCCAGATTGCGCTTTTTGATTTTTTCAATTGTGATGTCCGCCGGATTGCGCAACACCAGTTGGCAGACCGTGTCAGCCTTGATGGCGGCCCCGGCGGCGGGCGTTTGCCGCAGCACATCGCCGCTGCCGGTAATTTCAAGGCGGCAAGGCGCGCCATTCAAAAGCCGTAAGCCGCGGCGCAGGCTCATGCCAGCCATATCCGGCATCAGCCAGTCTTTCGCTATGGCCGGAGCTTCTTGCTGGTCACCACCAATCAGGATATGCCGTCGCAGACTATCGCGGTTTGTCGAATAGGCGCCGGAACTGTCAGAGTGCGCGGCGGCATAACCGCGTAGACCGCGCCCGACTTCGACAAACATCAAAACCCGCTCAAGCAAGGCGTTGATTTCGGCCATGTCATCGGCTTTTTCCCGTTCATCCCGAGCCGGAACGCCGGAGCCGACCTTACGAACGCTGACCAGCAAGACATATTCGGGACGCTTCTCCGGCATCGCGACGGCATACAACTGATGCCGCGCAAAGCCGGCCTTCCCGCCGATTTTCTGACAATCTCTATAGTCATAAAAGATTGGCGCGCCACCCGCACCCGGCAAGGCCATCGACGCAAACAGCCGCAGCGCCTCTTTAGCCACGACTTCCGGCACTGCTTCCCGGGGAACATGGCTGTCGTCGGTCAGCTCGACGAGCACTCGCTTTTCTTTGTCGCGGTCGTCCGGATTGAGTGCCGCGGCCAGCGCGAAGGGCCGCAACGAGGCCCCACCTTTGGCGAGGATGCCGATTCCGGTCAAAAGTTGGAGCGGCGACAGTGCTTCCGGGACACTGCCGTAGTCGTGACCGGCAAGCGACGGGTAGAGATAACGCTCTTCCCCGTCATGAGCGAATAATTCCTGGTTGGCGAAATCGGCCCTCACTGGACCGCTGAACTGCAAGTTATTCCACAAAAGAAGTTCGCTGGCGTGTTTGCCATTTTCAGCGCTGATACTCCAGGGCAGAATGGTTTTGCCATCCTCGAAGCTGTGTTGCAACCGAGCCACACCTTGCAAAAATAGACGAAATTTTCCCGGCAGCGGCATGGTCTGGGTGATGATGCTGTTCAGATCGTCCGGTTCGTACTGCTTGTACATATTGGGATTCATTGATGGCCACTGTACCGCCGCCAGCATTTGCCCCTGATCAAGATCGAGCACATAGGCGCCGACCCGCGTCCGCCGGTTGCCACCGCTAATTGTTTTTACCAGGTTTTCCATCAGTTCCTGGATCTTCAAATCGAGAGTCAGCATCAAATCCGGCAGACGGCCTGGCGGGATGCCGGATTTTTTCAAATGGCTGGCAAATTGCAAAGGAACCCGGTCATAAGCGTATTCCGCTCCGGAAATACCGACCTCGTTTTCCGCATAGCCGATGATATGTCCCGCCACCACCTCTTCGGGATACGAGCGCACCGGTGCATGGACAATGGAAATGCCTGGTATATCCATAGCGGCAATCTGCTCTTCCTGCTCGCGGCTGATGCCCTTGGCAAGGATGGCGCGGGAAGCTTCCCTCATTTTTTTCAGCAATTCCTCCCGCGATTGATCGAGAACAAGAGACAGACGGGCGGCGGTTTCCTCAAAAGAGTTGATTCCCCTGGCTCTCGACTGTACGGAAACCATCTGACGGCTGACCGCCAGCTCGGCGAAATTTCTATCGTATATCGTGCCGCGCCGTTGTTCCTCCTGAATGGCCGACTGCCCGGCGGCACGGGAGACGGCACCTATCCAGGCAATGAGCGGGCGATGAAAGAAGTAAGCCAGAAATACAAACAGCGGCACCGCAAACAACCACCACAGCCATCGCTTCGACCTTCTCCGCCCATTGCCGTGAACAGCCCGCTTCTTGCCTTTTTTGCGAACGATCCCACCCATAAATTCCTGTCACGCCGCGGAACATACCAATAACGATTCGGATCGCGCTCAATTCATCCGGATCAACTGCTCCGGCGTCCCTTCAGCCAGGCCAAGTTTGTCCTTGTTTTTCTGCACGAGGTTGGTCAACTCGGCCTGAATGAGACCGTGTTGTTTTTCATGTTGCTGCTTTGCCGTGCTTAACCGCTCAATGTCTCGGGTAAAAGATCGCTGCATGGAGTTTCCCACCACCATGCTGATCATCACCATCACGGCGACGGTCATCACTATTTTGCCGGCGGTGCGGATCCATGGCGTGTTCACGCGCTCAACCATATCGCGCCATCCGTCCCGCAGACGCGCTGACATGGAGCGGCGACGGCGCGTGACGATACATGGTTTGCGGCGGAAGTTCATGTTCATGGCGGCCAGCAGCCGTTCCCACAGCCGAATGAAGAAGGAAACGCGATGTGAACGAAACGAATACCGTTTGCAGTGATAGCTTTTCATGGCCGTTACCTCTCTTTTCCGTTTTTTTCCGCAACGCGCAGCCTAGCGCTTCTTGCCCGTGGATTGCGGGCCAATTCCTCATCCCTGGCAAAAACAGGGCGTTTTGTCTGCTCAATCAGGCTTGGATCGGCCTTAAACGCGCGCTTGACCAGGCCATCTTCCAGCGAGTGGAAGGAAATCACCGCCAGCCTGCCGCCAGGATTCAGCAGATCGGGGGCGGTGGCGAGAAATCGAGCCAGATTTTCCAACTCATTATTAATGGCAACCCGCAATGCCTGAAAAATTTTAGTTGCCACATGGATCTTCGGCGGATGAAAACGTTTGGGAATAACCCGCGCCACCAGTTCGGCCAGTTCGCGGCTGGTGCCAACCGGCGTTTTCTTTCTGGTTTCAACGATGGCGGCGGCAATCCGCCTGGCCTGCCGTTCTTCACCGTAGTAAAAAAATATATCGGCCAGATCCCCTTCGCTGGCTTTCGCCAGTAAATCGGCGGCGGTCTGACCACGGCGGCGGTCCATGCGCATATCGAGTGGCTCATCCCGCTGAAAGCTGAAACCGCGTCCACCCTGGTCAAGTTGCAGCGACGACATACCGACATCGACAAGGATGCCATCAACCGGCGCCACAGCCAGTTCGGCCAGTGCTTCGGCAATTTCCGCGAAGTTGCGGCGCAGGGCCGTAAACCGCCCGCCAAAACAGGAAAGACGTTCTTTGGCCAAGCGCAACGCCTCCTCGTCCCAATCAAAGGCGATCAAGCGGCCACTGGGCGATGACCGCCGTAAAATCGCTTCACTGTGGCCGCCCAATCCCAGCGTGCCATCGACATAAACGCCGCCTGGCTGTGGATCGAGGGCGGCCATAACCTCCGGCAAGAGCACTGGAATATGGATGGCGGCGGCTTCGCCAGCCATTTACAGCACTCCGAGAGCGGCACGGGTATCGTCATGCCTGCCGGCGATCACCGCCAGCCGCTCACGGCCTTTCTCCCAATTTTCTTTGCCCCAGAGTTCAAAAAGCTTGCCCCGCCCAACCAGGACAATATCCTTCTGGATGCCAACCTGCTCACGCACCTGCTGTGACAAAAGTATCCGGCCCTGTTTGTCGAGCGGACATTCTTTAATATCGATCAGACGATTGCGCGTCTGCTCCAACTGCCGCGACATCTTATCGAATTCCGGATCGTCGTCGCCGAGAAACGGCAGGCGCTCTTCCAAATCCTCCAGATCGCTTTCGAGCTTCGCCTCGATCGCTTCCCAGTCCGTCAGAGGGAAGACGCGCAGATGCTCACGTCCCCAGATAGAAACAATAAGGATTTCAGAATCATAGAAGCGGAGCTGTTCGCGGAAGCGGCTGGGCAGACTCAGGCGACCTTTGTCATCAAGACAATGTTCCGACTTTTCCCGAAATCGCGCTTTGCTCATAACGCCACCCCTTTTTCCCCACTTTGCCCCATAAACTTCCACTAACTCCAGTTTATACTTCAGAGCGGCTTTCGCCGTCAAGTCTTATCGACCAAATATCGAGGAGTTGGCAAAATTATTGTTTTATCAACAAACGACGATATGTCGTGGCCATCTGCGATACGCCATGCAACATAAAGTAGTCATCCGATCCGGCGGAGCGGAGGAACGGATCAAGGGGAAGAAATAAAAAAGGTAAAAATCCGGGAGGAAAGAATGCGGGCATTCAAGTGGAACACCCGCATGGGATAAAGCGGAAAAGAACCGCTGAGAAAATCAGTTTCCGGCATCAAGGAGGGGCCGGTAATCGGTGGTGGCGGTGAAGCAGTGTTCATCATCCGGATAGCGGCCCTCGCGCACCTCCTGGACGTACTGGCTGGCGGCTTCGCGCATCAGCGGCGCCAGTTTGACATACTGTTTGACAAATTTCGGCACAAATTTTTCGTAGAGGCCAAACATGTCGCTGCACACGAGCACCTGGCCATCGCAACCGTTGCCAGCGCCAATGCCGATGGTCGGCACCGTTATCTGGCTGGACAGGATCGCCGCCAGTTCTTTCGGCACACATTCGAGGACGATGGAAAAGGCTCCGGCATCCTGCAGGGCGCGGGCGCCGGCCAAAAGTTTTGCCGCCGCCGGCAAGTCACGGCCCTGCACACGGTAACCACCGAGCAACGACGCGGTTTGCGGTGTCAAACCGATATGCCCCATCACTGGCACTCCGGCTGTGACCATGCGCTCGACCACAGGCGCGACTTCCGTGCCACCTTCAAGCTTCACGGCATCACAACCACCCTCTTTCATTAAAAGAATGCCGTTGGCCACCGCCTCGCGCCAGCCGCACTGATAGGAACCAAAGGGCATATCGGTGACGATAAACGCCTCCCGTGCTCCGCGCCGTACCGCCGCCGAATGGTGCAGCATCTGCGCCATCGTCACCGGCACCGTCGTATCGTAGCCCAAAACCGCGTTCCCGACGGAATCACCGACCAAAAGAATATCCACGCCGCTTTCATCAAGAATCCGCGCCGTTGGCGCATCATAAGCGGTCAGCACCACAATTTTTTCCCCAGCTTCTTTCATGCGCCGCCAATCGGCCATTGTCTTTGTCATCCTCTTCCTCCTGTATACTTGATCGGGATTTATCAATGAGGGACAGCACTATGGAAAATATTTGCGCCGGGCGCAACGTGAAACAGCGTTACGTCAATTCAGAATTCAAGAGAACAAAAAACCGGCGACTGAAGCAATTCCGTAAAAAGCATTGACATTTTTCCCGCTTCCGCTTTCAAAGAAGCAACTTTTTCCCTCAAGGAGGTTTTTTTATGCTGCAAGAGCGATTCAGCGGTTCGGGCCGCTATGTGCTGGATGACGAACTGGCCAAAATTGTCAACATGTCGATGGTGCTCGAGATGCCGCTGCTTTTGAAAGGTGAGCCGGGCACCGGCAAGACCATGCTGGCGCACGCCATCGCCGAGACGATGGGGATGCCGCTGATCATTTTGAACGTCAAATCAAATATGAAGCTGATCGAAGCGCTTTATCAGTATGATACGCTGACCCGGCTGAACGACAGCCGCTTCGGCGATTCGCGGCGCGATGTCGGCAATATCAACGACTATATCCGCATGGGTAAGATCGGCCAGGCTTTTGTCGCTGACGAGCGGGTGGTGCTTTTGATTGATGAAATCGACAAGGCCGAGACCGAATTTCAGGACGACATGCTTGATGTCCTCGACCAGATGCAGTTTGACATCATGGAAACCGATGCCGTGGTGCGGGCCAAACAGCGCCCGGTCATTATCATCACCTCGAACGCGAAAAAAGATTTGTCCGACCCGTTTCTTGGTCGTTGCAACTTCCACCACATCGCCTTTCCCGACCCTAAAATGATGCGGAGGATCATCGCCGCCCATTTCCCGGACATATCGGGCCGCCTGGCGGAAAACGCCATCGCCGCCTTCTACGAGCTGCGCGATATTGACGATCTCGAGAAAAAACCGGCGACGCGCGAGCTGATCAACTGGCTGCGGGCGTTACAGGCCGACCCGGACTTCAAAAGCGGCGACCGCCTGAACAAAGAGATTCCTTATCTCGGCATCCTGTTCAAAAAGAGCGACGACTACCAGAAGTCGGCGGGACGGTTGATGCGCAAAGAACTCTTCCGGTAAGCCCGCTATGTTTATTCGTTTCTTTTACGCCCTGCGCGAAGCCGGCATCCCAGCAAGCCCAACCGCCTTTTTACTCTTGCATCGCGCCTTGGCCCTGGGCCTCGTCAAAAGCCTTGAAGATCTGTACACGGCGGCGCGGGCGATTCTTGTCAAAACGGAAAAGCTCTTCGACCTCTACGACCGCGTCTTTGCCCACGTTTTCGCTGGCGCCGAACTCAACCTGGTCGATGACGAGGAATTCGACCTGCTGGCTTCCGGCCTTCTCGCCGAATGGCTGAAAAATCCGCGTGAACTGGCCCGCGCTTTAGGCGAGGACGAAAAAAAGCTCGCCGATATGACGCCTGACGAGGTGCTTGAATATTTCAAGCAGCGGCTGCGCGACCAGCACGAGCGCCACGACGGCGGCAGCAAATGGATTGGCACCGGCGGTTTTTCCCCGGTCGGCCATGGCGGCTATCACCCCGGCGGCTTGCGCGTTGG
>DOMU01000066.1 GCA_003509305.1 Desulfobulbaceae bacterium
CGCCGCCGATGCCGGCAAACGCTGGCCGCTGAGCGCCAGTACCTCGACCTCGAACAGTTCCGCACCGACGCGAATGGCCAGACGGTTGCCGACGATCAGATGGCGTGATGGTTTGACGCGCTGACCGTTCAGGTGAACCTTGCCGCCGTCGATAGCTTCGCTGGCCAGGGCGCGGGTCTTGAAAAAGCGGGCGGCCCACAGCCATTTGTCGAGGCGAACGGCAGGCTCGGAACCGGTTGACGGGACAGTCATAATTTCTCTCAACCCAAAAGCTTCCCTCACGAAGAAAGCGGCCAACCTACACTGAAAGCGTATCCGGCGCAGCAAAAAAGCCGGTTGTTGCCACCAGGAAAACCGGGTAAATCAGGCGCGTCGTGATATACAAGCTCATAGTGTTCTTCTCTTCCCCACACAAAAATACAGCCAATGCACATCGAAGAAGTCGGCGTCAGAAATATTCAGCTTCCGGTCAAGATCAAAGAAAAGGGTGGCCAGTCGCAACACACCATCGCCAGCATTTCCATGCAGGCCAGCCTGCCTGACTCACGGAAAGATGGGTGCATCGACGCCTTCATCGCCATCCTCAACCGCTCGGTCGAGGCCTTCAGCGTCCGGCGTTTCCGCGAAATTCTCATCCAGGTGCGGGAGGAGTTGCATTCCCAGAGCGCCGGCATGGAGATGACCTTTCCCTACTTCATCGAAAAAACAGCGCCGGTCAGCGGTACCGGTAGCCTGATGGAGTATAGCTGCACCTTCGCGGGAACGGTTGGCGAACGCGACGAAATGATTATTACGGTGCGGGTGCCCGTGACCACGCTTTGCCCCTGCTCGAAGGAGATCAGCGACCACGGCGCCCACAATCAGCGCGCCGAGGTGGTGCTGAATGTCAAGACCGACCGGCGGGTATGGATCGAAGATCTGATTGGCCTGGTGGAGCGCTCGGCTTCCTGCGAGCTGTACGCGCTTCTGAAAAGGCCGGATGAAAAATTCGTCACGGAAAAGGCCTACAACAACCCGATGTTCGTCGAGGACGTGGTGCGCAAGGTGGCGGTGGCGGCCTTGGCCCATCCGGACATCCGCTGGTTCTCCGCCGGGGTTGAAAGCTTTGAATCCATCCACAAACACAGCGCCTACGCCTTCGTCGATAGCGACGACATGCGCGGTATCTCGCGGGCGGCGTAATTATTTTCCCGACCAGTCGTCGGTGAATTGGCGGTGATCGGGTTTGGCGGGTTTTTCTTCGGCCAGCCGCTGTTCCAGCCACATGATCACTTTGTCGATTTCACCGCGCAACTGGGCCAGCGCCTTGCCACGATGGCTGACCCGGTTTTTTTCCGCCGGGGACAGTTCGGCAAAGCTCTTGCCCAGGGGCGGGAACCAAAACAACGGGTCGTAACCGAAGCCCGAAACGCCACGTTTTTCCCGCAGAATTTCCCCCTCGCAAAAATCCTCATAGGTCAAAGCCGGGCCAGACGGCACGGCAATGGAAATGACGCAGGCGAAACGGGCCTGGCGATTGCCGATATTTTCCATTTTCGCCAGCAGTTTACGGCAGTTGTCGTCGTCCGAGGCCGTTTCCCCGGCGTAACGGGCCGAATAGACTCCTGGCTCGCCATCCAGGGCATCGACGCACAGGCCGGAATCGTCGGCGATGGCCGGCAAGCCGAGGATTTTCGCCGTATGCAGCGCCTTTTTGTAGGCGTTTTCCTCAAAGGTTTTGCCGTCCTCTATTGCCTCCGGAATCTTCGGGAAATCCTTCAGTGAGGCGATGCGTACCGGAAAACCAGCGAGAATCTCCTGAAATTCCCGCACCTTATTTTGGTTACCAGTCGCCAGCACAATCATGGGGATCATTTTTTCTTCCTCTTGTGAAATTGTGGGTCATAGCGTTCCTGCTCGCTGAAGATGCAGCCGCAGTACTGTTGGCGGTACATCCCCAGCTCTTTGGAACGTTTCACGCCTTCCGGCCAGCCCGCGCGGAAGTCGTGATAGAAAAAAGTCAGGTTATGCGCCGCCGCCAGTTCCTCGCCGATGGCTTTGATCAGCTCGTGATTCTGAAAGCGGCTGTAGAGCAGCGTCGTCGAAAAATGCGAATAACCGTGTTCTTCGGCGAAGATGGCGGTTTTGTCGAGACGCACCCGGTAGCAGAACGGACAGCGCTGGTCCGGCTCCTGGGCCACGGCGCCAAGAAACTCCCGCATGGCGTAAGGCCTATCCTCGTAATACGGAATATTCTCGCTCTGGCACCAGGCCGCGAGCTGCGCCGTCCGCCGCTGGTACTCCTGGTAGGGATGAATATTCGGGTTGGCGGCGAAGACGGTAAAGGCCACCTCCTGTCGACGCAGGAAACTAGCCGGATAGAGCAGGCAGGGGGCGCAGCAGGTGTGCAGCAGCAGGTTCATGGCATTTGTGCGGGCCGCGGTCAAAGTATTGTCGGTTCGTAAAGCGATGAGGTTTCTACCCCGCCAGATACTACGCCGAATCGGTGTATGCAATCATCAATTGATTGTGTACACAGCGTAGCGACACGCTACACCGCGTAACCGCCGACGCGGTTTTGTCGCATTCATGGCTGAGGCGCAGGCGGCACGGACACCTTGACTTTTCTTGACTTTCTCCAGGCTCTATCATATGTTTCGTGTTCGTCCGCCGGGGGATACTGGTTTATCCTGGCGCGGTTTTTCCTTTCAGCGGAGGGAACTATGTTTGGCTTGGGAATGCCTGAATTACTAGTTATTCTGGTTATCGTCGTCATTATTTTCGGGGCGGGCAAACTGCCGCAAATCGGCGCCGGCTTGGGCCTCGGAATCAAAAATTTCAAAGATGCCACCAAATCCGAGGGAGCAAAAAAGATCGAAGAGAGCGAGCCGCCGGAAAATAAATAATTGCCGGGCGCCAGCGCTGGCAGCCCCGCCGCCAGCGTTCTTTCAAATTTCTTTCTCCGGGCCTCCCTTTCGCCTTTGGTCGCGCCGCGGTTTTCAGAGTATCTACAAGGTCAGGTATTTTCGCTGGCGCCATGCGTCACGTCCGTTGTTTTTCGTTCGTCAGCCCGCCAGCCGCCATGCGATCTTTGCCGCTCACTTTGCTGGTTTTATTTATAGTGTTTGTTCCAGCCAGAGCTTTCGCTCTGACGCTCACGGTCAATGTCGAGGGCGTTGACGGCGCATTGCGGCAAAATGTGCTCAGCGGACTGGATATTTACCGGCACCGGAATAATTCTCTTTTACGGCAGGCCGATGTGCGGCGGCTGCACCTCCGGGCGAAAAAAGATATTGTCGCGGCGCTTATGCCGCTGGGGTATTTTTCACCGCAAATCATAGCCAGCCTGCACCGGGATGGCTACGATTTCACCGCCAGCTACAAAATTACCCCTGGTGAGCCAACCCGGCTGCGGTCGGTGTCAATCGAGGCGGTGAGCGATTCCGCCTGGTTCCGCGAGGCGGTGGCGGCCTTTCCTTTGAAGACCGGCGATATTCTCCATCAGGGCCATTACGAGGATGGCAAGAGACGTCTCCTGCGTGCCGCCAGCCACCAGGGTTTTCTTGACGCCGCTTTTTCGACACATGAGCTTATTGTCAACCGAAAAGAGCGGACGGCGGTCATCCGCCTGCGTCTCGACCCTCACCAGCTTTACCATTTTGGCCAGACGCATTTCGCGCCGACGGTAGTTCGCCCTTCTCTTTTGGCCGGCTACCCCAGTTTCCAGCCCGGAGACCCATACCAAGCCACACAACTCGCCCAGTTGCAGCGCACCCTCTACGCCACCGGCTATTTCATCAGGGCGCGGGTGGATGCCAAACCCGACAACCGTGATTTCACCGTGCCGGTCTCGGTCAGCACCGAGCCACAAAAAGCTTGGAATCATTACAGTGTCGGCGCCGGCTACGCCACCGATACCGGAATGCGAGGACGTTTTGACTGGTTCAACCGTTTATGGAACGACCGTGGTCACACGGTGCACGCCAGCGCCCAGTTGGCGGAATATGAAAACGGCTTTGGTCTCGATTATAAGATACCGGTCGGCAATCCGGACAACGACCAATATACTGTCTCCACCGCCTATTCCGACCAGACCTGGGACAATACCGACACCCGGCTTCAGACCCTGGCTGTCGGGCGTAACCACGACGGCAAATTTCTGCGCTACAGCGAGTCGCTTGAATTGCGTCATGAGCGCTATTCGGTCGGCGTTACCTCGGGCGAAAAGATACTTCTGTTGCCGGGTGTCACCGCCAGCCTCATTAATACCGACAACTTGTTGCAGCCAACCAGGGGCGCGCAGATCAGCGTTAACGCCAGCGGCGCCTGGGATGGCCTGGTTTCCGATTCCAGTTTTTTGAAACTCGGCGGCAGCGCCAAGGTGATCGTTTCACCCTTTGCCACCATCAGGCTCATTGGCCGCGCCGCCGGTGGCGTCATCCTCGCCGGTTCCGTCGATGACCTGCCTCCGTCCCTGCGCTTCTACGCCGGTGGCGACAACAGTGTCCGCGGGTATGGGTATAAAGAACTCGGACCAAAGGACGCCAGCGAGACGGTGGTCGGTGGCCGTTATCTTCTGGAAGGCAGCGCCGAAGTGGAAAAGCTGATTGGCCACTACTGGGGCGTTGCCGCCTTCTGGGACATGGGGAACGCCATGGATGACTTTTCCATGCGGCTGAAACAGGGCGTTGGCCTGGGCTTGCGCCTGCGTCTGCCCTTCGGCCAGGTACGGCTTGATGTGGCCAGCGCCATCGAGGAAGACGGATCACCTTTGCGAGTCCATTTGTCGGTGGGTTCGGATCTATGAAACGTTTTGGCAAAATTATCCCCTGGCTGCTTCTGGCTTTGGTTGCCGCCGTCCTGGCGGTGGGTGGCGCGGCGGTGGCTTTTTTCGCCAACCCCAAGGCCTTGCCATGGCTGGTTGCCGGAGTGGAAAAATTGACGCCGGGTTTTACCGTGCGGAATGCGTCGGGGCGTTTTTTTTCTTCCTGGTCGCTTGAGGGGATGTCCTACCGGCGCGGCGATTTTTTCATCACCGTAGACAATTTGCGCCTGCGCTGGCGCGCGGAAGAATTGCCGCATGGTCTCTTGGCCATCGACAAACTGACTGCGAGCGGTATCCGCCTGGAATTGCCGTCGTCCCCATCCTTAAGCGAGAATAAAACGGCAGATAAACCGCGGGCGCGGCTCTTCATCCCCCCCTGGTTGCGGTTGCGCCTGAACACACTGGTTATCAGCGACGCGCGGCTTTTCAGCGGCAGCCGCGAAGTTTTAGCGGTCGATAATTTCTCTGGCGGTGGTGAATTCGAAGCCGAAACGGTCAGGATCAAAAACTTGAATCTGGCCGGGCGGGCGGCGGGCAAGGCGGAAAGCATCCGCTTTACCGCGAGC
>DOMU01000173.1 GCA_003509305.1 Desulfobulbaceae bacterium
TCAGCTCGTCGCGCAGCCATTGGATGGCGGCCCCGGCGACAAAGATCGAGCCTTCCAGGGCGTAGCTGACCTCGCCTTTCGGTCCGCAGGCCAGGGTGGTGATCAGCCCGTGCTGTGAGGCCACCGCTTTTTTGCCGGTCTGCATCAGCATGAAGCAGCCGGTACCGTAGGTGTTTTTTGCCATGCCGTCATGTACGCAGAGCTGGCCGAAAAGCGCTGCCTGCTGGTCGCCGGCGATACCGGCAATCGGGATGCGGGAACCGCCGCGCCCGCCAATATTGGCCTGGCCATAGATTTCCGATGAGGACTTGACCGTTGGCAACATCGAGGCCGGAATATCAAGCGCCTTCAGGATTTTTTCATCCCATTGCAGTGTGTGCAGGTTGAAGAGCATGGTACGCGAGGCGTTGGTATAATCGGTGACATGCGCGCGGCCCTGGGTCAGATTCCAGATCAGCCAGGTATCGACGGTGCCGAAGAGCAGTTCGCCCCTTGCCGCCTTGTCCCGCGCGCCGGGCACCTTGTCGAGTATCCACTTGATTTTGGTGCCGGAGAAATAGGGGTCGAGTAGTAAGCCGGTATTTTGGCGCACATAGCCGTCGAATCCTTCGATTTTTTTCAGTTCCTCGCAGATGGGGGCGGTGCGGCGGCACTGCCAGACNNTGCCACACAATGGCGTTGTAAACGGGCCGCCCGGTGGCTTTGTCCCACATCACGGTGGTCTCGCGCTGGTTGGTGATACCGATGGCGGCGATCTCTTCGGCGCTGATGCCGCACTCGGCCAGGGCCTCAGTCATGGTTGAACTCTGCGTCGCCCATATCTGCATGGGGTCATGCTCCACCCAGCCCGGATACGGGTAAATCTGCGGGAATTCCCGCTGCGAGACCTTGACGATGCGGGCGTTTTTATCCAGCACCACGGTGCGGGAGCTGGTGGTTCCCTGGTCCAGGGCAACGACGTATTTTTTTTCTTCCGCCATAATTTTTCTCCTTGTGGAAATTGGCTGAGGAACCGACAAATGCATGCGGGATTGGCCGTGTTGTCTTGGCTATCGATATTTTTTAAGGGTAATTCACGAACCGCCCTTATGCTGAGAGTTCACCCGTTCACATTCTGCACGCGGGCAAATTCTCACCAATGCAGTGTTTATAGATAAAAGCTCCGAAACAGGCGCCCAGCATTGGTGCGATCAGAGGGATGGCGAAATAGGGGATGGCGCGGCCACCGGTCATCACCGGGAGGTCCCAACCGGCGAGAAAGGCAAAGAGCCGCGGGCCGAAGTCACGGGCCGGGTTCATGGCGAAGCCGGTCAGCGGGCCGAAGGAAGCGCCGATCACCGCCACGAGAATACCGATCAGAAGAGGGGCCAGCGGGCCGCGCGGCACGCCGTTGCCATCATCGGTCAGGGCCATGATCAGGGCCATCAGCAGGGCGGTGATGACAAATTCGGTGGCAAAGGCCTGTGTCAGGTTGATCGTGGCGTTGGGAAAGGTGCAGAAGACGCGCGCGGTTTGCAGCGTCTTGCCGGCATCGACGGTGGCGAAAAGATTGTAATACAGCAGGTATACGAGGCAGGCGGCGCAGAACGCGCCCAGGGTCTGGGCAATGATGAAAGGGATGACTTTGCGGCCATCGAAGCAGGCGAAGCGCCACAAGGCCACGGTCACCGCCGGGTTGAGATGGCCGCCGGAGACGCCGGCGGTGAGGTAGACGCCTAAGGCCACCGCCATGCCCCAGATGATGCTGATTTCCCACTGGCCATAACTGGCTCCCGCCAGCAGCAGCCCGGCGACGCAGCCCATGCCGAAAAAGAGAAACGTGAATGTGCCGATAAACTCCGCAATACATTCTCCCCTAAGCGATTTCTGACAACTCATGGCGTTTAGTCCTCCTCTGAAGGATTGTCTGCGCTGCCGGAGGCAACAACCGGATGCTGCCGGCAACAGTCGATTTATCTCTTTTTCATCTCGTGAATGGGGTTTAACGGACTGCGACCGGTTCAACCTCCCTGTTGATTGCGTGACGCTGAAAAGGTATGCTGCGCGGCATCTCAGACGTTTACTTGTGGTGATATTCTGCCGTTTGTCGGACGAGCTGCCAGATCATAGCAAAAGGAAAAGGGCGATTCCAGGGACGAACCGGTAAAATATTTTACTTATAAATCGAGGCAGGTTGATTCATCCCGCGCCGCACGATGTTTGCCATTGACACACAGGAACAACAATGCTGAAAAGACACTGGTTTTTTGTCCCGCTTTGCCTCTTGGCCCTGACTTTGTATTACAGTTTAATCTACAACGTCGCCCATGTCGAACTGCGGCTGCATGCCGATCGCCCGAGCTGGTTCAAGATTTACTGGGCCAAGGCGGACACGCCGTTTTCAGAAAAAAATATGGTCAAGGTGCGGGTGACACCGGAACAGAAGGATTACAGTTTTTCCCTGACTAATCTGCGCGGCAAGGAACGCCTGCGCGTCGATCCGGTGGAGTACGCCGGCGCCAGCCGCCTCGAATCTCTGACGATCAGCCAGATCGGGTTCGAGCCGATTGTCGTGAACAATCCGGAAAGTTTCGCCAAACTGCAACCTCTGGAACAGATCGCCACCCTCTCCGCCACCGATGAAGGTCTCAATATCGTTACCCGCGGCGGCGATGGCAATTTCCTGCTGCCGCTGACGCTGGAAAAGGCGCCGGTCGATGTCGGGCTGGAGTTGGCGCGGCTGGTGGCTTTGCTGTTTTTCCTTGGCTTGCTCTATTGGGGGATGGCGCGCCTGGCGGGCAATCTCAACTATGTGCCGGTGGCGCTGCTGGCGGCTCTGACTCTCGTGGCCGCCATGTCGTGGATCAGTCAATACAACGTCCATCCCGATGAATACGTCCACGCGGCCGCCTCGGATTACTATGCCAAACATTCAACGCCGCCACGCCTCGACGACCCGGCTATCGCTGACAGTTACAGCCCCTATGGCGTCACGCGGCTGGCGAAAAACGAAATCTATTATTTGCTCAACGGTAAAATGATGCGGCTGGCCGAGATTTTTCATATCGACCACACCCAGTCGGCGCGGCTGTTGAACCTGTTGCTGTTTGCCGCCATTGCCCTGATTGCCTGCAAAAGCCAATCCAGCCGTTACCTGGCCGCGATTTTCCTTATTTCGCCGCAAATCTGGTATATCTTTTCCTACTGCAATTCCGACGCCCTGGCCCTGTTCGCCGCCTTTCTCGGCGCCTGGATGCTGATTGAGCCGGAAAGCCCGCTGCACCGCTTTCTGCGTGATCAGCCCAGCCCAGCCTGGCTTTTACGAGGATTGGCCGTCGCCTGTGTGGCGGCGCTGCTCATCCAGAGCAAAGAAAACTACCTGGTCTTCTCCGTAGCCGCGCTGTTATTCCTCGCCATCGACATCCTTAAGGATTATCCACGGGAAATGTGTTTGCTCCTGGTAAAACGTCTGCTGGTGGTCGGCCTCATTGGCTGCGCGCCCCTGGCCGTCAAAAAATACCTCGACTACCAGGCCAACGACTGGAATTTCCCGGCCATGGTACAGACAATGCGGATGCAGAAGGCGGCGCCGGCCTTTCATCCCGATACGCCGGTGGAAAAACAGGCGCCGTTGCTTCACAAAAAAGATCGGGGGATCACGCTCCGCAATATTGTCGGCAAAGAGCGCTGGTGCGAAAGAACCTTCATGTGCTCTTTCGGCATGTACGGTTACCACACCATCGTCAGCGGTGACCGCTACTACAACTTCGTGCGCTGGACCGGAGTGGCGCTTTTGATTTATTTTTTCGGCAATATTCTCCTTCGTGGCACCTGGTATCATCGCAGCCATGCGGGCATCGCCGTTTTTCTGGCTATCGGATTGATATTCGTCGCCATCTACCATTCCTGGACGCAGGATTTCCAGACGCAGGGCCGGTATCTGTTCCCGATTGTGCCGATGCTGGGCGTCGTTTACGCCCGCTGCCGTTTTGTTATCGAACCACGCGGCCTGGCTTTGGGCATCGCCGTGATGTTCATGCTCTCCTGCTTCTCTTTCATCACGGTGGCGCTGTCTCATATTCCCCGATACATTCTGTGATGAGACAGAAGTATCCACATATCCGCACCGGTTCGTGATGAGCCTGGCGAACCATGAACCGGTGCGTCATCCGACAAGCTCAGGACGAACGGTGAAAAGCAAGGAAGATGGCATGAAACCGACAGCGTTTTTCCTGACCGCTCTGGCCTGTCTTTCTTTCAGTGTCGCGCCATTCGCTGGCGCCGCTAAGGCGGAGCTGCGTCTCAGCCTCGACGAGGCGATTCAGTACGCCCTGGCGCATAACCGTGACCTGGCCAAAGGCGAACTGAGCCTGAAGGGCGGCCAGTTGGCCGTCGATTCGGCGAAAAGCGCCTTTGATCTCAGGGTGATTCCCTCAACGCAACTGAGCGCCGATTCGTCTTCCGAGCGTACCTGGATGACGGGCGTGCGCGGCAGCAAAATGCTCGTGAACGGCATCAGCGCCTCAGTAAACCCGTCGATGGGCGAATGGGGCGGTACCCCCTACTCGATGGTCAGCGTCGGTCTCGATATGCCGCTGTTGCGCGGTCTCGGCCGGGAATACGCCATGGCCGGCGTCGATGCCAGCCTGTACGCCCTGCAATCGGCGCAACTGGCCTACTATGCCCAGCAGGTCTCTATTGTCTTGCGCACCGTGCAGTCGGTCTATGACATCGTCCAACGCCACGAGCAGATAAATTTACTGACCGGCCAGGAAAAGCTGGTCAAACATCACCTTGAAATAGTGAAGATAAAGGAGCGGGCTGGCCTCGCCGAGGCGATGGACGCCTACCGCGCCGAAATCCGCGTCAAGACTCTGGAAGATGACGTAACCGTGCGCCGTCAGGAGTTGGCCGACGCTTTGGGTGAACTGAAAAAGCTCCTGGCGATTCCGCAGAAGGGCGTGGTGACGATCAGCGCGCCCCTTGATTACGCGCCCTTTGTTATCAAAAGCGATGAGGCCATGGCTATCGCCATGAAAAACCGCATTGACGTCTTGCAAAGCCAGCGGCAGGAAAAAGAAAGCGAGCGGCAACTGCGGCTGGCGAAAAACAATCTGCTGCCGCAGCTCAATCTGCAACTGAACTATAACCGATCCGGCAATAACCGGAGTTTCGATCTAGATCAGGAAACTTGGCTGGCGACCGTAACCAGCGATAACGACCTGTTCCGCACCGCCGAAAAAAACGCCTACCAGCAGCAACTGCTGCAATACCAGGGAATGAAGCTCGACCAGGAAACGTTGCGAGAAAATGTCAGCCAGGAGGTGCGCTCGGAAATCGGTAATATCGACAAACACCGGCAACGCATCGCCCTGCTTGAGGAGCAACTGCGCCAGACCCACGGCAAGATGCTTTTGGCCGAAAGTAAATTCCGCAACGGCATGGCCGATAATTTCGCCCTTCTGGAGGCGCAGGAACAGATGCAGCGGGCGCGCACCGAACTGTTCGCCGAGCGGATCGCCGCCATCGTCGGCCTGTATCGTTTTCGTTCCGTGCTGGGAACTTTGCTGGCGCGTGAGGACGGGGAGAGATGAAATTCCACGAACATGCGCGTGAAATGTTTCGCTCGCGGCAGCGTCTGATTGGCCTGGCCCTGATTGTCCTCATGGTGACGCTGGCGTTGTTTGTGCCGGGCCGTGACCCGGCGCCGGAAGAAACGATGCTGACCGCCAGAGTGGAGCGGCGCGACCTGCAGGTGCGGGTCGATGTGATTGGCGTTCTGGACGCCGCCCAGTCCTACATGATCGCCTCGGAACTTGAAGGCAACGAAGGAAAAATCGTCTATCTGGTCGAGGATGGCGCCCGTGTCAATAAAGACGATGTACTGATCCGGCTCGATCCGGCTCCCTTCCAGCGTCTCGTCGAACAGTACCGCGCCGAGGCCGAGGGTCTGCGCTCGGCGGTATGGGCGGCGGAGCAGGCCCTGTCTTACGAGAAAAATCAGGTGCGCCAAGAGATCGACAGCGCCGATTACCAGCTCAATGTCGCCAGGCTCGAACTGAAAAAGCTACAAGAAGGGGATGGGCCACTGCAAGCCTCACAGTTTGTTGAGGAAGAGCAGAAGGCAAAGATTGAGTTGCAGCGGCATCAAGACTACTTCCGCGATTTGCAGGCCCTGGCTAAAAATGGCTTCGACAACGCCTCGGAAATGGCGGCCACCAAAGAAAAACTCGACGCGGTGCGCAAACGCTACGAGGCGGCGGCCAGCCGGGCGAAAAATTTTCATGATAACGTTTTTCCGGCCATGCTCGAGGCCGCACGCGCCAAGGAAGCCAACGCGGCGGTGGCGGTCGAGGGCGGCAAACAGGGCGGCATCTTTCGCATCGCCCGCGCTGAGGCGGCTCTGGCTCAGGTCAAAAGTAAACTGACGGCGCAGG
>DOMU01000139.1 GCA_003509305.1 Desulfobulbaceae bacterium
CGCCGATGGCGCACGGATTGTCTCAGGTGATTGGAGAGGCGATCTTCTGATTTGGGATAGCCGGAGCGGGGAACAGCTGCTGGCTATACAGGCGGGCAAGGAGATCAAAAGCTGTGCCTTTTCCGCCGATGGCGCACGGATTGTCTCAGGTGGCTATGAAGGCAATCTTCTGGTCTGGGATAGCCGGAGCGGGAAACATCTGCTGGCTATAAAGGCGGGCAGGGAAATTCGTAGCTGTGCCTTTTCCGCCGATGGCGCACGGATTGTCTCCGGTGATCAGCAAGGCAATCTTCTGGTCTGGGATAGCCAGAGCGGAGAAAAGCTGCTGGCAATGAAGGCGGACGTAGGGATTTCCAGTGCGGCGTTGCGCCGAGGCAATCCCTACGTCATTTCCGTCGATTGTGCCTTTTCCGCCGATGGCGCACGGATTGTCTCAGGTGATTCTAGAGGCAATTTTCTGGTCTGGGATAGCCAGAGCGGCGAACGGCTCTGGCAACTCTCTTACACCGGCGCAAGCCATCTCTGCTGGCAGCCGCCGACCGGCAAAATTCTTTCCGCCTCCGGCCTGTTCTGGCGGGATTTTTACTGGGATGTGACGCTGGCCGATGGCGGTAAAGAGCGCCTGCCAATTGAGGTTTTTTACCGGTGAGTTATTTCATTTATAAATTTAAATTGCGTTAACAATCTTATTCCATTTCTATTTTGATTTTTCCTCCTGACTTACCGGCATTCAGCCAGTCCTCCTCTGAGAGGGGGCTTATTATTTCCTGTTATCTTCCAACTCAGTCCCCATCACCGAGGGGATGTCGACATAGCCGACAGGGGGAGTCATAAAAATGGAATTATGGAAACCGCCGCCTTGCTGGCGGGAGCGATTGGCGGATCGCTCCTGTTGCCGTTTAAGAGTTACCGCCACGGCCAGAAGAACCATGGGCGTCTTGGCGGCGGTGGATGGTGCGGGCGGAAATTACTGTAGCGCGGCGGCGGCACGGGCCGGTAATGATGCGGCGGCGCCTTGACCACATGGAGACGCGGCTGATGGTATACCACTGGCGGAGGCCCAGGTTTGCCGAATCGCGGCGGTGGGTTACCCGGATACGCCATCGCCTGGGCGGTTCCGGTCAGGATCAGACCGGCGCAGAGCAGGCTGACGATCAACAGTTGTTTCTTTACTTTTCCGGCGACGCTGGTTTGCTGTTCCATGACAATATCCTCCTGTTGGTTTCTTGTCTTTCTGTGATTGTCTGGCCTTGCGGTCGTGGCCATAACCCGTTTATAGCGAACGGCGTGCCAGGTTGCCCTCCTCTTATTTATCTCATTGGAAAAACATGTTATTTTGCGGTCGCATTGCTGGTTGCTCATGCCGATCGCGCTCAGTTCTTTCGTTTTCCCACCGACGCTGCCGGTGATTGGGTAAAAAAGCGACAGCGCTTCGATACTTTTTATCCAAGAAGGAAACCGCGCGAATCAGTATAGAATGCAGCCAGGCAGCATGGGCGGTGAACCACTGTTTGTGCCGCGCAATGTCGATTGCTGTCATAGCAGCACCAGTGATTTCAAACCGCTGCTGGCCACTTGGATATTTGAGATGAATTTTCCGGCCAGTCGTCAACACCTTGCCGCTGGATTCACCCCGCGGTACGGCGCTGTTGGCGCGGTTTGATCGGTTTTAGGGGCTGAACTCCGCGTCGTATCAATGAAGAGAAAAGAAGAGACACGACGGTCGGCTTGCCCCTCTTTTCTCACAGCAGCTTTTTCAAGCGGAACAGAAGAAGAGTCAGGCAAGACGACAGCACCATCATGCCCAGCGCCATCGGATAGCCAAAACTAAAATGCAGCTCTGGCATTAAATCGAAATTCATACCGTACAGCGAGCCGATCAAAGTCGGCGGCATGAACATCACGGTAACGACGGTGAAGATTTTGATGGTGCGGCTTTCCTCAAGGCCAACCAGGCCGATGAAGGTATTCTGCAGGAATTCCAAACGCTCAAAATTAAATGAAGCGTGATCGAGCAGCGAATTGACGTCCTTAATCATGATGGTGATGTCGTTTTTTTCGTCTTTCGGGATAAGTTTGCTTCTTAAAAGCGATGAAAGTATCCGTTGTTTTTCAATAATATTTTCACGAATGGAAATAGTGGTGGTCTGAAGAGCGGCGATTTTAAGCAGCAGGTCACGGTTGGTATCCTGCCCAGCCACCAGGTGATCACTGACCATATTGATTTTAGCCGTGATATGCTCGATGAAATCGGCATCGAAGTCGATTCGCATTGCCAAAATCGCCAGAAACACCTCACGGCCATCGGTGGGACGCAAAGCGCGGAGTTTCTGCGACACTTTGGTAAAGGTGTGAAATTCCATGGAGCGCTGGGTAAAAAGCATCCTGTCTTTCAGGATGAAAGACACGGGAGAATTGCTGAACGAATCACCGAGTTGGAAGAGAAAATTGATATTGACGCCAATTTCCTCCTCGGTTTCGATATAGCGCGAACTGCTTTCAATTTCCTCGCTCTCCTGCCGCGTGAACAACTCAACGCCAAAATGCTGTTCGACGCGCCGCTGTTCCTCTTCTGTCGGGCTGATGATATCGACCCAAAAAACGCCTTGGTCTGGTTCGGTCGTTTGCTGCAGGGCCCGCCCATGCTCGAGAACGAAATAATTGATCATTTTCACACCTCATTTCTCAACCAATCCCGCTTTACCATCACCTCGCCACCAAGCAAACTGTCAAGCGAAACAACGGCAAAACCTCGCTTGTCGATGCCGACCACCAGGGTTTCAAGCTCGGCCAGCCAAGCGGCAACCGTCGCTCGCCGCGGCGGCGCATCATGCAGCAACAGAATATCATCACTGCGAATATCAGTCAAAATCCAGGCGGCGAGACCATTGATACACCGGTTGCCCAGATCACGGGGGCGGCGGCGAAAAGTCACCAGGGCAAGCCCCATGACGGCCATGGCCTGAGCGTAGCCTGGTGTGACAATCCCCACCGGCGGACGGAAAATTTTCGTATCAACACCTAAATCAGCAAGGATATTCTGGGTATCGCCGATTTCCGCCAGCGTTCGTCCGACGCCACGGAACATCAAGAAATTATCGTGGCTTGTCGAGTGGTTGCCAATTGTATGGCCATCATCAACGATCTGCCTGATTATATCCGGGAAACGCCGCGCCTTATCGCCATTGACAAAAAAGGTGGCGACTAAACCATGGTCGCGTAGAAAATGCAACAACAAGGGGGTGGACACAGGGTCGGGGCCATCGTCGAAGGTCAGGCTGACCCAGGGCTGGCCGCTTTTGCCCCGGCTGACAACCGGCAGGAAAAAAGAACTGGTCGAAAAAAAAGGTGACAGCAGGCAGGCAACGATAAATACCGCCAGCGGCACAATCGCCAGTGCCGGAGCAATAAAAAACAACAACGCGGCCAGGGCGATGGCGCAAAAACCGCATTTTTCCGCCAGTGAATAGCGGCGTTTGCGCCAACACTCGCATAAAGGTTTTCGTGAATGTTGACGTTGACGGCGATTCATTGAAACCACAGAAAAAGAATAGTAATGACAGCCAGGATATGAGCAGCGATGATGAGGCGCCGATGGCAGTGAAAAAACTCGTTCAGTTTTTGCAGGCGTGTCAAGCCGCCGAAAATGCGGCGCAGAAAATCAAGGGCCAGATACGGTTTGTTGTCCGAACGGGAATTGGACTGAAAGGCGATGGCCGGACACAGTGTATAAAAGTCTTGCTGCGGCAAATCGCGTAAAAAATCGTCGTAAGGCTGGCCATGCCAAGGGTGATCGCGCAAAATGGCGATGGCGAACTCCTCGGAAATGGCATAAGCATGGGTCAGTGCCTGGAAAGCGATGCCACGGATCATCGGGAAACCGCTTGGCCAGGATTTTTTCACCATGCAGCCAAGAAAAAGAACGCGCCAGTCCGGCGAAGAACCGACAAAATTGGCGATCTTCGATACGAATGTCGGAGAAAACCGGGCAAAAACGACATCATCCTCAAAAACGAGAAAACGCTTCGCCCCCGCTTTAATTCCTTTGGCCAGACAGGCAAGATGCGATTCATAAATACTCCGCGTGGCATCTGAATCCCGCTCAACCAGGTGAAATTCCACATTTTTCAGACCAATGGCGGCAAACTGGCGAAGGGCGTTCTCCCGACGGTCGGCGCGGTCGATCAGCGAGATGCAGTACGCTCGGTCAAAACAAGACCAGTCAGCCAGGCTCTGGCAATCCATCTTGCGGTCTTTAGAAAATTCCATATAATCAAAAGTTTTTTCTTTAATCGGTTCCTGTCGCGGGCGCGGCGGCGAGATTTTCGCATCTTTCCCGCATCGTCGCCAAATTGTTCATGAGGTTAAACGTGCGCGTTGTTCTTGTCCATCCAGCCGGCTCCAACTGGGTCGAAGGGTATCGGGATGTCTCGGCCCTGGCAAATCGGATGCCCCCTTTGGGCCTGTTGTCCCTCGCGGCTTGGCTGGAAAAAGAAGGACACCAAGTGCGGGTTATTGATTGCCTTGGGCCGAAAGTGAGGAACGGTGAGGATACCATTTCGCGCATCCTGGGGGAAGAGCCGGAATTGGTTGGTTTTTCCACCACCACCTCGGCTTTTCTCGATGCCTGGCAACTTACCCAAGGGTTGAAACGTATCGAACCTGACCTTCCCGTGGTTTTTGGCGGTGTCCACGTTTCGGCCATTGGCGGCGATTTGTTGCGGCAATTTCCCGAAATTGATTTTCTCGTCATCGGCGAAGGAGAAGTCACGCTCGGTGAACTGGCCGCCAAGAGAAATCCAGCGGATATCGCTGGCCTCGTCTTTCGCGACGGTGAAAAAATCATCACCAATCCCGTCCGTCAGCCCATCACCGACCTCGACAGCCTGCCTTTTCCGGCCTATGACAAGCTGGCCGGTTTCCCTGACCGTTACGAATTGCCACTGTTCAGCTCGATTAATGCGCCGGGCGCGACGATGGTGACCAGCCGTGGCTGTCCCTATCAATGTTCCTACTGCGACCGTTCGGTGTTTAAGCGCGGTTACCGCTACAATTCGGCGGCTTATATCTATGAGCATATGGCCTGGCTCAGAAAGCGCTTTGGCGTCAGGCATCTGAATATCTACGATGACCTGTTCACCCTGCATCGCGAGCGCATCGAGGAACTCTGCGGTAAACTCATCGCCAAACCACTGGGTCTGCATTTCAACTGTGCCGTACGGGTTGGCCACAGCGATGACCAGTTGCTGCGTCTCCTGAAAAAAGCCGGTTGCCTGATGGTTTCTTTAGGGATAGAAAGCGGCGATCCCAGGCTTCTTGAAGTGCATAAACCGGGTGTTTATCTCGAAGAGGTAAAAACGACCGTCGCCCGCATTCAGGCACACGGCCTGCGCGCAAAGGGTCTTTTTATGATGGGATTACCCGGCGAAAGTGAAGAATCCATCAAAAAAACCAGTGATTTTGTCATCTCTTTAGGACTCGACGATATGAACATGGCGAAATTCACCCCATTTTTCGGTGCTCCGGTATCGCGAACTATCCGTGAGCAAGGTGAATTGAAAGAAGACTGGCACCTGATGAACTGCCTGAATTTTGTCTTTCTGCCCAAAGATATCGCCTCATGGCAACGGCTCGACGAATTGTATAATCGCCATGTCAAACGCTTTTATTCCGACCCTGGCTGGCGCCGGCGGCTGGCCAGTCGATGGTGGCAATACCGTCACAGCTTCTGGCGGCTGATTCGTCATTTACCGGATTTTCTCGCGGCGATGAAAAGCTTTGCATCAGGGCGAAAATGACCGAGCGTTTCGAGCTATCATTTCCTCTCCCACCTTGGCTGCGTGACCACCACTTCGCCGGTCAGGCGGTGCTGCCGATGGTTATGGCCATTGATTTCCTTGCCGCGCTGGTACTGAAAAAATTCCCGGAAATCCATGCGACACGCCTTGAAGAGGCAATTTTCCCGAAATTACTCATTTTGCCTGAAGGCGACGCGCTATCGGTGCTGGTTGAGTTGGAATGGCTTGACGAGAAACGTTTGCGCGCCGTGCTCTTAACAAGAAAGAGTGGTGCCATCAGCCGTTTACTGCGCCACGCCGAAGTGCTTTTTACAAGTAAAAAAAAGGCGCCGCGAGAAGAGCCACCGCCACCACTCCTCAAAGAGGCGCCAAAGCCAGGCCGCGTTATCAATTGCGAAAGAATTTATGCTGAGCTGGTGCCTTTCGGCAGCAATTTCCGCACCCTGAATAACAAACTTTATTTTCAAGGTAATACAGCCAGCGGCACGCTCATCGTACCGGATTTGCCTTTTTTTTGCCTGGCACTGCCGCATCCTTTTCTTCTTGATGGCGCCATGCACGCCGCCTGTGTGCATGGCCAGAGTTTTTGCGGTTTTGTCCCTTTTCCCGTGGCTTTCGCGGCCATGGAATGGGAAAATGCAAAATTCCTGAAAAAACCAGGTCATGTTTACGAAACCGAATGTATCCTGACTGGGAAAGATAACGGAGAATTACGCTATGATCTACGGGTTTGGGGTAATGGCGGCATCATACATGTTTCTGGTCTAATGATGCGGGATGTCAGCGGCGGTGCGATCAAACCGCCGGGATGGATATGTGAAAATGAGGCTCAATATGGCAAAAATTGAAGGAATCCGGATAAAAAATTTCCGGCCAATTCCGATGACCATTTCACTCCTCTTTCTCGGCATATATTTTCGCCAGTTCTTCCGGGTCGAGGCGAACCAGCGCTGGTTCGATAACGATGCGGGCCAGCCAGCGGCAGAGCACCAGGGTGTAGATCATACCGGACAGCCACATGCCAAAAAGAAAGAGCACATGGGAAAAGGCGTAAATTGCCGGGCCGACCACCGCCGCCACCCAAGGGTTGTGCCAGCGAATGGCCAGATAGCCACAAAACACCACCGCCGGCCAGCCGAGCGGAAAGCTGATGATGATGCAAAACACTCCGACAAACACCGACAGGCTCGGTCTGGCGCGAAACGGCGCTAAGTCGGCCTTGTCACGAATGGCGGCACGGACAAAAGAAGTGGAGGCGGCGAACAGCAGGGCGCGTTCAAGGGAAGCGATCATAAAATCATAGAATTGAAAAGAAGACAATTTACGGGAAAATACCTACAATCATAGCAAAATGCCAGCCAAAACAATCAATTACCCCCTCCTCGTCCTGGTCATCGCCGCCACTGTTTTCTGCGCGCTGGCCGGGCTGAAACGCCTCGACATCGACAGCGACCTCAGCCAGTCACTACCGAAAGACGATCCGGTAATCGCCGATGCCCTGACGATATTCCAGTACCATCCGATCCACGACCAGGTGGCTATCGACCTGACAGTGGATGGCGGCCCGGATGTTCTGGCGCGGGCGGGCGACGCCCTGAAAGAGCGAATGCGCGCCAGCCGGCTTTTTGAGGAAGTCGGCATGGAAAGCCTGGCTGCCAGCCTGCCCAAACTGCGCCAGGATATGATCAGGCAATTGCCGCTGCTCTTTTCGGCGGAAGAACTGTCTCGCCAAGTGGCGCCGCTGCTTGCGCCCGCCGCCATCAGGGAAAAACTGACCACGTCCTTAAACGATGCCGCCGGTTTAAGCGGTATCGGTCAGGCGGAGACACTGGCCGCTGATCCGCTTGGCCTGCATCAGCTTATCCTGGCCAAGTTGGCGCTGTTGAATCCGGCGCCGGGCAGCCGTCTGTACCAAGGCCATTTGCTTTCAGAAGATGGCCGTCACCTTTTACTGGTGGCCACTACCAAAGCCGCCAGCTCCAACACCGATGCGGCGCGGCAACTGCGCGATTTCTTTCAAGATGCGGCTAAAGAATTGGATTTTCCCGGCCTGCGTCTGACGGCGGTGGGCGCCTGGCGGGCGGCGCTCGACAACGAAACTTTAATCCGTGAGGATGTCGAGCTGGCCCTGACTCTTTCAACTGGCGGCATCGCCTTGCTGCTGCTCCTGGCCTTTCCCAGGCCTCTGTTCAGCCTGTTGTCGCTGGTGCCGCCGATCGCCGGTACCGCCGCCGCTCTTTTTATTTACTCGCTGTTTCATTCCTCGATCTCGGTGATGGTGTTGGGATTCGCTGGCGCTCTTATTTCGGTGATGGATGATTTCAGCATCACCTACCTGCTCTTTCTCGATCGCAAAGAGACAACAAGCGGCAGCCAGGCCGCAAGCGAAATGCAATCCATTGGCGGCGCCTTGGCTTTGTTCACCACCATCCTTTCCTTTGCCGTCCTCGCCATGAGCGATTTCCCGGTGTTTGCCGCCCTTGGCGAGTTTACCGCTCTTGGCATGGCCTGCACCTTCCTTTTCATCCACTTTATCTGTCCGCGCCTGCTGCCGGAAATGCCGCCGTCCAGGCGGCAAAGCGAGCCGCCGCTGCGCCGGGTTTCAGACCGGATATTTTCCCGTGGCGGCAAAAGCTGCCTGACCGCCTGCCTCTTTGCCGTGGCCATGCTGGCCTTCGCCAGGCCACAGTTTCATATCAGCCTCGCCGATATGAACAGTATGACGCCGGAGACGCTGGCCGCAGACCGCGACTTCACCAAGGTTTGGGGCCGGGGCGAGGGCAAGATCACCCTGATGGCCAAGGCCGGCTCGTTGACCGAACTCCAGGCGGAAAATGACAAACTGCAAGACCTGTTAACCGCCGCCGACAAACAGGGCGTCCTCAGCGGCGGTTTGTCGCCATCGGCTTTCTATCCGGGCGTGGCGGTGGCGACACGGAATTTTGCCGCCTGGCAAGAATTCTGGACACCGGATCGCATTGCGGCAGTCAGGAAAACAATTGGCACAACCGGCGCAAGACTCGGTTTTTCCAGCCATGCCTTCGACACCTTCACCGCCTCGATTGAACAGCAAACCATGCCACGGCCACTGCCTTTATCGCCGGCAATGGCAACGCTCCTGAGTTTTTCGCAGCCGGATGACGGCGCGGCGCGCCAATTCATCCTCGCCACGCCGGGTAAAAACTATGATGGCAAAGGCTTTCGCGCCGCTTACGGCCAAGATGGCCAAGGGCTGATGATTTTTGATGGGACATACTTTGCCGGGCGTTTGGGCGATATGCTGTTTGCCGCCTTCGGCGAATCGTTTGCCATCATCGCCGTTGTCGTCAGCCTGTCGGTTTTTTTCGCGCTGCTCGACTGGCGGTTGACCCTGATAGCTCTCGCGCCGATGCTCTTTGCCAGCATCTGCACCCTCGGCACACTGCATCTCCTGGAGCGGCCTCTGGATATTCCAGCTTTGATGCTGGTCGTCGTCATCTTCGGCCTGGGCATTGATTTCAGCATCTATCTGGTCTGCGGCTATCAGTATTACGGCGACGGCAATCACCCCAACTACCATCTTTTGCAAAGCGCCATGCTGCTGTCGGCCACTTCGACACTGATCGGTTTTGGAGCGCTTATATTTGCCAGGCACAGCGTCCTGCATAGTATCGGCGTCGTTTCTTTCTGTGGACTCGGCTATTCGCTTCTGGGCGCCATTCTGCTCTTGCCACCAATCTTAACCTGGCATTTTCGGCGAAAAAAAGCGGCGATACCAACAGGGACGGTAAACACCCGAATCCAGAACCGCTACCGCCCGCTACCCGCCTGGCCGCGCATGTTCGCCTGGGGAAAACTCCGCGGCGACAGCCTATTCACGGAGTTGGAAGCGGCGCTGACTGGCTGGACAAGTCCACGGAAAATCATCGATATCGGCTGTGGTTACGGCCTACCCGCCTGTTGGCTGCTCGAACATTTTCCTGGCAGTCATATTTATGCCTGCGATCCCAACCCGGAGCGGGTTTTTTTCGCCCAGCGGGCGGTGGCCGAACGCGGCGATATGCAGGTTGCCGCCGCGCCAGACCTGCCACAGGCATTTCCCAGTGACTGCGACCTGGCGCTGCTCCTCGATATGGCGCATTATCTCGACGACGAGCAGTTGCGACAAACCTTTCGTCGTTGCCGGCAACTGCTGCATGAAAACGGTGGTTTGCTTGTGCGTTTCGCCATCCGTCCGGCGGGTAAGCCATCCCTTGCCTGGCATTTTGAAGACAAGCGGGCCAAGCTGGCTGGCCTGACCACACATTACCGTTTACTGGAAGATATGCCGGCCACGGCCACAGCGGCTGGTTTCAGCGCGGTAACGATCCATCCCTCGGCGAAGACGGACATGTTCTGGCTGGTGGCAAAGTGTTAGAAAGAAGAGGATAATTTGCATATGTCTCTCATCCAAACCGTCAGTCAGCTCACCGCCGCCCTGAAATTTCTGGTCGAGCGGCAATATTCATTCATCGCTGTGCGCGGCGAGATTTCCAACCTGCGCCTTCCCGCCTCCGGCCACCAGTATTTTACTTTGAAGGATGCCGGCGCCCAGTTACGGGCGGTGCTGCTGAAACCACAGGCCCGCTATCTGGCCGCGCCTTTGCGCGACGGCGGCCAGGTGATCTGCCGGGGTCGCGTCACCGTCTATGAGCCACGCGGCGATTATCAGTTGCTGGTTGACAGCGTCGAAGCCGATGGCGAGGGGGAATTGCGTCTTAAATTTGATACGCTCAAGGCCAAACTCACCGCTGAAGGGCTGTTCGCCGAGGAGCGCAAACGGCCTCTACCGGCTTTCCCAGAAAAAATCGTCATCATCACCTCAGCCACAGGCGCCGCCCTGCACGATTTTCTTACCATTTGGCGAAGACGCCGGTCGAACGTCCACGTCGTCATCTATCCGTCCGCCGTGCAGGGCAAGAACGCGGCTTTGGAACTGGCCACGGCGCTTGAGCGCGTGAATAGCGAAATCGGTGGCGATATCATCGTTCTCTGCCGTGGCGGCGGCTCGCTCGAGGATTTATCGGCCTTCAATGAAGAAATTCTGGCCAGGGCCATCGTCCGTTCACAAATTCCCGTGGTCACGGGCGTCGGCCACGAAATCGATTTCACCATCGCCGATTTCTGCGCCGACTGGCGGGCGCCAACGCCAACCGGCGCGGCGGAAAGAAGTATCGCCGACTGCGGCAGGCTGCGGCAACAGGTGAGCCGGCACCAGCGGCTGCTCG
>DOMU01000195.1:0-16813 GCA_003509305.1 Desulfobulbaceae bacterium
TGGGTGACGACGGCGCCGGCGGCGATGATGGCGCCGCGCCCGATCAGGCAGCCGTCCATGACAATCGCTCCCATGCCGATTAAAACGTCGTCCTCGACGGTGCAGCCGTGCACAATTGCCCGGTGGCCGATCGACACGCCGTTGCCTGGNNGGGTGCTTTTTCCAGGCGCAGTGGACGATGGCGCCATCCTGGATATTAACCAGATTGCCGACGCGGATGGCGTGCACGTCGCCGCGCAGGACGGCGCCAAACCAGACGCTGCACTCATCACCGAGCACAATGTCACCGGCCAGCGTCGCGTTCTCGGCGATGAAACAGTTTGCCCCGATTTGCGGGCGCTTGCCATTCACTTCGTGGATAAGCATGGTGATTTCCCTTTTTATTTGTCGATGACCCGCCGGATATCCCGGTCGGCCAGGATTTGGGCGATGATGTCGGTGAGCTGGTCGTTCAGCCCTTGCTCCAGCACCGACAGTTCGGGCCGGCGCAGGGTCTCGCCGCTGCTTTCCCTGGTAAATGTTCTGGTCAGTGTCGTGCCATGTTTCTGCACCGACAGGCGCACCCTGGTTTTTGTCTCGGTTCTGAACAGCGCCTTCGGCCTCGTCACCTTGGCGACAAGCTCATCGACAATCACGGTCAGATGCGTCGGCGCCGCCGGGTAGACGATCAGTCCCTGCTTTTGAAAACCCAGAGACAGCAAGTCAGCCAGCAATTCTTCCGGCGCCGGGCGGTTGTCGAGGCGAATGACCGGATCGTTGCCGAGGGCGAAGACAATGACATCGGCAGAGCGGCGGGAGTCCTTTCCCGTGATGGCAAAGGCGCTGTCGTCCTGGGCATAGCGCTGATTGAGCCGCTCCGGCAAAGCCGGGTGCAAATTGGTATGGCGCGGCACCTCGGCGGCGCAGGATGACAAAACAAGCGCGAAGGCGATAGCAAAGAGAATGTGTTTCATAGTTGCTCCTTTATCCGAAAGGGAAGAAAAAGCGTCAGCATCGCCCTGCCCCATTCAGGACCGGGATCGGCTATAATCATGACCGCGGGCGGCGGAAAGCGCCAGTGGAATTTTCATCATACTCTGGGGGACGATCATGAACATGCTAATAGTGTTGGGCAGTCCGAGGAAGAACGGCAACAGTGAAACCCTGGCCTTGGCGGTGGCGGCGGGTTTCGCTGAAACGGGCGGCGCGGTNNGACAGCCAGGCTGAACGATCTGTCCATTCGTCCCTGTCAGGGCTGCGGCGGCTGCGGCAAAAACGGACGCTGCGTTGTTGACGACGACATGACCGCCCTCTATGAAAAGGTCGATGCCGCTGACCGGCTGCTTTTGGTCAGCCCGGTCTATTTTTACGCCCTGTCGGCACAGATGAAGACCTTTGCCGACCGTTTTCAGTGCCGCTGGTCGCGGCGTTATCTTTTGCATCAGCGCTTTCGCCAGGGGGAAGATCGTCGCGGCTGCCTCTTGGTTACCGCCGCCACCAACGGCGCGCGCCTGTTTGAGGCCAGCGAGCTGTCGGCGCGTTATATCTTTGACGCCATGGATATTGCCCAGGGCGCCTCTTTTCTCGCGCCGGGCCTGGAAGGCCGTGGCGACGCCAAGGCGCGGCCCGATCTGTTGGAAAAGGCCAAAGCTTTTGGCGGTGAGCTGGCGAAAAACGAATTCGGACAAACTCCGAAGCAATTGTGAAAATATTTCAGGAAATTCAGGGCTTTGCCGTCATCACCGCCTGGCCGAAACGCGGCATGGTATCGGCGAGATCGCCCTGGAAACAGCAATCGCTGATTGAGGGCAGCGCCGGTTCCAGATTGAATTCATAGATTAGCCCACCCTGCCGCTTGACAATCGACGGCAGTGCCGCCGCCGGATAGATCTTGGCCGAGGTGCCAACCACGAGCAGCAGGTCACAGGAGGCGATCACGGTCTCGATTTCGTCGAGGCTGCGTACCCGCTCGCCGAACAGGACGATATTCGGTTTCAGTGGCTGGCCGCAGCGCGGGCAGTGTGGCATCGCTCCCTGAAAATCCGCCTGTTCCGCCGCGCCGAAATACCCGCATTCGAGACATTCGAGATGAAAATGATCGCCGTGGATTTCTAAAACCAAGCGGCTCCCCGCCTCCTGGTGCAGACAGTCGATGTTCTGGGTGATNNCTTGATGCCGGAAAGCAGGCCCGCCGCTTCCAATTCGGCCAGCGTCAGGTGGGCGGCGTTTGGCTTCTTGTCGAACAGTGATGCCCCCAGAGTGCCGAACAGTTCCCAGGTTTTTTCCGGGGTGGCGTGGAAGGCGTCGAGCGTACAGTATTCGTTCGGGTTATAGACCGACCACAAACCGCCGGGGCTGCGGAAGTCGGGAATGCCGCTGGGCACGGAAATACCGGCGCCGGTCAGGGCCACCGCCTGCCGCGCCTGACGGAATTTTTTTGCCGCCTCCCGCAGGAGTTTTCCGTCGTCGCCGGGATGTATCGTTTTCATCGTACTAGCCTCTTGGTCGTCTGATTTATGCTGATCGAAGAGTCCCCGCCTGATGTGACCGTTCCGCCTCGAACTCATTCCATTTTTCATTTCAGGATGCNNCTCATCCTTCCTCCGGCTTTTTGTCACTCCCCTTGAGAGGGAGACTGATTGAATGCCGCCGCGCCGGCGGGAGTCAGGAGGAAAAATCGAAATAAAAATGGAGTACGTTCATCCCATCATCTTTTTTGCCTGGATAGCCTCGATTTTGGCGGCGAGTATATTCATGTCGGCGGGTTTTTCAAGCAAATCCAAGGCGCCCAGTTTCATCGCCTCAATCCCCTGTTTGACCGAGGCGTGACCGGTAAGAAGAATCACCTCGATCTCCGGTTTTTTCTCCTTGAGCCGTCTCAGCGCCTCGACCCCATCCATTTCCGGCATGGCCAAATCGAGGACGATAACATCGAAATCGCCCTCTTCCGCCTGAGCCAACCCATTCCTAGCCGAAGCGGCGGTGGACACCCGTAGCCCTCGCGCCGCCATGCGCTCGGCCATCACGGCGAGGAAATCGGTCTCGTCATCAATCAGCAGCACATTCGCGACCATGACAATCTCCTTGTGCTTAAGTTCCGTGCTCAGCCCTCATGTCCGGTAAAAATCAGTTCACACCGTTGTTCCGAGCCGTGTATTTCCCAACTAGCTGATGCGGCGGACAGAAGTTCCGCCAAAGGTGAAACCGAGCAAAAGTCTTCGTTCAAACGGTTCAGGCCACAAAACGCGACCATCGGCTGGCCATTGCGTTCGCCAGGTACAAGGCGCAGGGTTCCACCATTCTCACAGAATTGCATCGCTTCGAGGAGTGCCGTCCACACCAGGTTTTCCACGAGAAAGGGATTGCCGCCGGCCAGACGCGCGGCGCCACTCGCCGCTTCGACCTCGACCGTGAGCTTTTTTGCCGCCGTCAGCCGCCGCGCGAGAAACACCACCAGGCGGCAGCAGTCTTCCAGGTCGATCGCGCCGTAAAACTGGTCAACGCTATGGGCGAAGCGGCTGACCTGCCGCAGCAGCTCGTCGGCACGGTGGATCTGCTTGGCGATACCCTCGCAAACACGGCCCAAACGTTCCGGCTCAATGGCCCCGCTCTTTTGCGCCATAAAGACCGTGTCCTCGAGCAGGCCATTGTTCTCATTGATGATGGCCAGGATATTCTTCAGTTCGTGACAGGCTACCGACGAAACCTTGCCAAAAAAGGCCAAACCGGCTTCACCGACCGCGCCGTATTGAAAACTCATGCTTTCCCCTCTGATACGGCGGCTTCCCTGATCTTGGCGACCAGCACTTCGATATTGATCGGCTTTAAGAGATAAAAGGCCGACACCGATTTGCCGGCGACGTAGTCCTCTTCCGAACCGTGACCGGTGAGAAAGATGAACTTCATGTCCGGGCAATACGGCTGCAACTGCGCTTCCAGCTCAAGGCCACTGATGCCGGGCATTTTCATATCGAGCACCGCAACCTGAAAGCAATGGTTTTTCACCAGTTCCACCGCCTCGGCGGGTTTCGCGGTATAGATCACTTCGATGCCGCGGTAGCGCAGGCGTTCGGCCAAGGTACTGATGAACTCAAGTTCGTCGTCAACGAGTAGGATTTCCATTGTCTTCCTCCCTGGATTCCGGCGGCGGTCTGAGCGGCAGTGTCACGGTGAAGACCGTGCCAACACCGACCGTACTGTCAACCTGGATATCGCCGCCCAGCTCCTTCACCAGGCTATAGGTGATGGAAAGGCCCAGGCCAGTGCCACCGGTTTTGGTTTTCGTCGAAAAAAACGGCTCAAATATTTTGTCGAGATTTTCCCTGGCGATGCCGGCGCCACTGTCGATCACCGAGGCGCGGATGGTTTCAAGCGTCTCCATCTGAACCTCGACCATCAGCGTCCCGCCCTTGTCCATGGCCGCGAACGCATTGTTGATCAGGTTCAGAAACACCTGCTGGAGCTTGCCGCGGTCGCTGCGGAAGGCCGGCACATCACCGGCAAAGCTGGTTTTGACCTGAATGCCCCGGTATTCGGCCTCTTTTTTCATAAAGCCGAGCACGTCGTTGATGATGGCATTCAGGTGGACTTCCTCGAAGACGCTGTCCATATGGCGGGCAAAACTCAGCAGCCGTTTGGTGATCGTGCCGCAGCGCTCGACTGAGGCCAGCACCGAATTGATCAGGCCGATGATCTTTTCATCCTTTGCATAGGTATTGGTGAAAGAAAAAATATCTTTGATCAACCCGGCCTTCTCGTTGATGATCGCCAGCGGATTGTTGACCTCATGGGCGACACCGGCGGCAAGCCGCCCAATCGAGGCCAGTTTGTTGTACTGCTCGACATCGCGCATGGCGGCCCGCTGGCGCATGTCAAGCAGATACATGCTGTTCACCATACGGGTGGAGACGGCAAAAATAACGAGCAGGATGACAACAACGCTGAAGGCGACGAAAGCCATCAGGATCATGCCGGTGTCACGCCAGAAACGAATCATTTCGTCGCCGCGTTTGACAATCATGACCACGAAGGGTGAATCAGGGACTTTTTCGGTGCCGACAATTACAGCCTCACCAGTGGCTGACCGGTCATGATGGGTTTCCGGTTGCTCGCCACTGTACTGAAGCGTGTAAGGCACCGTACTGAAGAGGTTCCCTTCGTAATGCGATCGGGTCTGCAACTTCCCCTCGCTGTTGACCAGAAACAGATCGCCCCGGCTCATCAGCTCAAAACTCTTCAGGGTTTCGACAAAGCTGGTCGAATCCATCGTGGCGCGCAGGATAAAAAAACCGCCGTCTGGCATTTTCTGGCGGACGGCAATGACCATATGTGGCCGCTGACGGTAGCCGAGGATCATTTCGCTGACATATCTATCCGTTTTCTGGATTTCGTTGAACCATGGCTGATTGCCATACTGTTTGGCTTGCAAATCGTCAGGACCGACATAACTGACCTGCTCGCCCCGCCCATCAATCAACCCCAGATCGATAAAGCCCTCAAAACTGGCATTAAGCCTTTTGAGTATCCCGCGCAGACGGTTGGTATCCATCAGATCGGAGAAACTGTTATCCATGGCAATGAAGCTCAGCGCCGACAGCCGCTCGCGCAGGAAGAACGAGACGCTGTGCCTGGCGGTGGAAGTGACCCGTGAGGCGCGGACGATCGCTTCGTCCTCAATCGACTTACGGGTCAGCTTGTAATTGACCAACGTCATTACCACCAGCGGCACCAGGGCGACCAGCGAAGTAACAATGACCGCCTGCCGCCAGATGCGCCGGAAGTCAAACGTCTGCACGGATGAACGATCCTGGCTACCCTGGTTGCGCAGGAAATGAGGGAAAAAAAGATCGGCTTTGAACATGGGGATCACCGCCCGGCGAAAAGCCCTTATCCTTGTTTTTTGGCCTGAGCCTTCTGGTTGGCGGCCATGAGCGTCTGACTCAGCAACTGAATATCGACCGGTTTATTGAGGAAGGCAAATGCCCCCAGGCGCATACACAGATCTTTGTCCTGTTCCGTGCCATGGCCGGTCAGGACAATGACTTCGATATCCGGATTGCCGCTCTTCACCTGTTTCAGCACCTCAATGCCGTCGATGCCCGGCATCTTCAGATCAAGGATCATCACCTCCGGCTCCTCGTCGCGGATCATGTTCAGCGCCGATTCACCGTCATAGGCCACCGCCGAACCCATATCACGCATGATCAGTCGCTCGGACAGGGTCTTAACAAAATCGCGCTCGTCATCGACCAAAAGCACTTTCGACGGCATTTCAAAATCGTACTTGCGGTAGATATCGGCCTGATGAAAATTCTGGCCCACCTTGGTGGTCACGGATTTGACGCCATCCAGCTTTTCGGCGATGGCGCGCAGTTCCTCTTCCAGGCGGGAGAGCATCAGAACATTTTTGTTGATGGTTAAAGTTACCGCGCCATGATAGGCGGTGACGCTGACGTTATGCCCTTCCTGGGCCAGCCGGGCTTCGACCTGGGCGGCGAGGCGGAAATCGGCCAGGGCCGATAGCGACGCCTCGGTGCGGGCGACAGCGGTGCTTGCCGCCTTTTCCAGAATCAAGTTGGCGGCATCAGCGACNNTGGCGGCATCGGCGACGGAGGTTTTATCCATCGGCACAACAACATCATAGAGCGAGGCGCTCCACGGGTCTTTGCCCAGGTCCAGGCTGTCGAGCCAGTCGGCCAGATGCCGGTCGCTCTCCTGCGCCAAGGCCGCCGGATTCTTTTCACCCTGACGCTCGGCCTCGGCCACACGCCAGCGGTTTTCCGCCACCAGGCAGACGCGCAGCACATAGCTGATGCGCTCCGGGATGAGAAAAACCAAAGGGCCGGTCAAAAGCAACTGGTCCTGGGCCAGCAGTTCGGCCAGGGCCAGGCGCAGATGAGCTATGGCCCGCTCACGCTCATGGGTGAAACGGTTGAAGATGCCGGTTTTCCCGGTCAGGGTGTTGTGAAATTTCGCCTCGCCGATACCGGAATTTTTCGCGGCCTGGGCAATGAGTTCCTGATACGAAACGATGGAGAACCCCCCATGCTGGCAGGCGGCGGCAATCTCATCTCCGTGGCAAAATGAGGCGGAAAGCAGGCTGATAACAGACATATTTTTCTCCTTGAACGGAAAGAGTTAACGAGAAATATAGCAGACTGAAGACAATGGGCAATTCTCTTCTTCGGAATTGCGGTGTGCCAGTTCATGCACGGCACAAACGGCCTTCTCCATTGTCGAATAGATATGATCGCGCCCGATTTTTTCGATAAGATGGGTGCGCTCAAGAACCCGCATTACCGTTTCATTTACCTCACAGAATGAGATGTCACGGTCGGAGCTGCGGACGTTGGACACGACCAACGACAGCACTTCCTCGCCGGAGGCATCGATATCGTTCATGCCGCCGCAGGCAATGATCAGGTGGCGCAGATCTTTTTTGTTCTGCATCCGCTCGGTAATCTGATCCTCGAGATAGCTGGCGTTGGCGAAGAAGAGCGGCCCATCAAAGCGAAGCATATCCATATAGCGGCACTCGCTGAGGCCATGCGCCACTGAGTCGCGCAGGTCGAGAGAGGCGTCCCGTGACAAAGAGACCACGTTTGGCCGCATGGATTTATAGAGGAAAACGGCAAGCGACAAACTGACGCCGATGATGATGCCCTTGTCGAGATGAGGCGCGAAAGCCAGGGTCATGATAAAAGTAATGACCGAGATGATGCCGTCGTATTTCTTCGCGGTATAGGCGTGGACGAAACCGGAGACGTTGATCAGGCCAATAACCGCCATCATGATAACGGCGGCCAGAACCGACTGCGGCAGATGGTAGAGCAAAGGCGTTAAAAACAACAGCGCGATGCCAACGATAACGCCGGTGAAGACGCTCGAGAGCCCAGTCTTGGCCCCGGCCTGCATATTGACCGCCGACCGGGAGAAAGAGCCGGAAACCGGGTAGGCGCTGGTGAACGAGCCAAAGATATTGGCCAGGCCCTGGCCGATCAGCTCCTGGTTGGGATCGAGGCGCTGGCCGGATTTGGCGGCCAAAGCCTTGGCGATGGAAATGGCCTCCATAAAACCCAAAAGCGAAATGATGACGGCGCTCGATAACAGGCGGAGGAAAATATCCAGATCAAATTTTGGCATCGACAGCGGCGGCAGGCCCTGCGGTACCTTGCCAACCACCGAACCGCCGCTCATAAAGGGCAGATCATGCATGGCCAGTTCGTTGTTGCCGACCTTAAGCCGCCAAATACGCCCATCGGTGGCAACACCGACCGGGGCTTCATCCTGCAAATAAAAGAACGGTTTGCCATCCGGCTGCGGCACGGCGGCGAGCAGCAGATAACGCAGCTTACCGCGAATATCGGTCTGGCTGGCACGGATGCCGGCAATTTCCGCGGCCAGCACCTGTGAATCGTACTGGGCACGGAGTATGCCCTGCTCGTCGCCGTTCTTTTCGGCGGCGGTCAAACGGCTTGTAATCTCCTGCATTCTTTTGTCGGCCTCGGCTTTGGCGGTGAAGGTGGCGTTGAAATCGGTCACCATCCGCCGGACTTCCGCCGACTGAATCGCCGCAAGCGGTGCCTTCGTGTCATGCTGAAAGCCGATCGCCCAGGAAATCAGTATCGTCAATACCACGGCCACCAGGACATTGGGGACTTTCGGCGTGAATTTCTTCAGCAGAAACATGAGCAAAAAGGCACCGGCGCCCATAATGAACGTCGGCCAGTGGGTATAATGGATGGCGCTTTTCATNNTCGCTCCCGTCGACGCTGACCCCGAACATCTTTTCAAGCTGTGAGGTGGCGATAATGATGGCGCCGGCGTTGGTGAAACCGTTAACCACCGGGTGTGACAGAAAATTGACCACCAGCCCCAGGCGCAGGGCGCCGAGAAGAAACTGAAAGATACCCACGGCCAGAGAAAGCACCAACGCGTAAGCGACATAACCGGCGCTTCCAGCGGTGGCTAAAGGCGCCAGCGCCACCGAAGTCAACAGCGACACCACGGCCACCGGGCCGGTGGCCAACTGACGGCTGGAACCGAACAAAGCGGCCACAATCGGCGGCAAGAGCGCCGCGTACAGGCCGTAATGCGCTGGCATACCAGCCAGTTGCGCGTAGGCCATTGATTGGGGGATCAGCACCAGGGCGACAGTAAGGCCGGCGATAGCGTCCTGACGCAGCGCCGCCTTGGAATAGTCCTGGAACCAGCCAAGGAAAGGAAGAAATTGTTTCGCGGTCATGGCTTCTGATTGGATGGAGGAGAGAGCGCATACCGGTACAGCTCCAGCAGTTCGGTGAACAGGGAGCTGGCGGCGTAAAGGTGATGATGCTCCAACTGGCGCAACCCGTCAATGGCGGACAGGATGAGCAAGGCGATTTTGTTAACCGGCAGCACCCGGATCGAGCCGTCTTCCCGCCCTTGTTTAAGAGCATCTTCAAGGATATTTAGAAGGCAGGAATAGATGGCGTGCAACTGGGCGCGGCAGACGGCGCTGGTGGCGGCTAATTCATAGGTGAAGGGACGCTGCAAGAGCAAAAACCATTCGCGTCGGCTTTCGGAAAGATGGAGGTGAAAGGCGACGATGGCCAGCAGTTTGTCGAGACCGCTGGCAAAGGATGTGCTGGTCAGATAATGATCGAAGGCCTGCAGGATTCCCTCTTTGGCGTTTTCCAGCACCGCGATGTACAGGTCTTCTTTGGTCTTGAAATGATAGAAGATACTGGCGCTGGCCACCTCGGCCTGGGCGGCGACATCGCTCATCAACGTCGCCGCGAAGCCCCGTCCGGCAAAGATCAGGGTGGCATGGTCGATGATTGCCTGTTTCTTCGAGTTACGCTGCGCCATAGCCATAAGGTTTCAGGGTTTCGTGGCAAAACACGTTACGCGGTAGCGTAACTGACTGACCGGTCAGTTAATAAAAACGACGATGGCTGACGCGTCAAGCAAAAAATGTGGGCGGATGGCATCGCTATCCCATGCGCTGGCCGCCTTGACATCGCAGCGCGGCTGGCTATAGTGGGGCATGATGCCGGTTGTTAAGAATAATTCTTGGAAAGAAATGGAGGGAGCGAATGCAGAAATGGGAATGCCCGTGCGGCTACGTCTATGACCCGGCGGAAGGTGATCCTGACCATGGGATTAAACCTGGGACCTCTTTTGAAGACCTGCCCGATGACTGGTGCTGCCCCGTCTGTGGCGCCAGCAAGGACGCCTTCTCGCAAGCCTGATGCGTTTCGTTGTGGCAAGCGCCTCTTTCACCGTGAGAGAGGCGCTTTTTTTTGCCCGGCGTTCAGCGTGTCAATCCATTTCTTCCACCAACCCGCTGGGATAATCCCTCACTGAAGCGCGTCAGTCAATCCTGATATTGACAATCGAATCACGACTGTTCCGACTTCAAAACCGCCAAAAATGCTGTTTGCGGAATATCGACGTTGCCGACGGTCTTCATCCGCTTTTTGCCGGCCTTTTGTTTTTCCAGAAGTTTTCTTTTGCGTGAGATATCGCCGCCGTAGCATTTGGCGAGCACGTCTTTGCGCAGGGCCGAGATGGTGGTGCGGGCAATGATGGTGCCGCCAATCGCCGCCTGAATCGCCACCTTGAACATCTGCCTGGGAATTTCCTCCTGCAGGCGCTCGCAGGCGTGCAAGCCGCGGGCGCGGGCGCTGGAGCGGTGGACGAGCTGCGACAGGGCATCGACCACCTCGCCGTTGACGAGAATATCGACTTTGACCAAGTCGCTCGCCCGGTAATCGAGCATGGCGTAGTCGAATGAACCGTAGCCCTGCGTAATCGACTTGAGCCGGTCGTAAAAATCGAAGATCGCCTCGGCCAATGGCAGTTCGCAGGTCAGTTCAATGCGGCCCGGCGTCGGATAATGATAGCTGGTGTTTTCGCCGCGCCGCTCCATGCACAGCGTCATCACCGCGCCCATGTAACGGTCGGGGATGAGAATCGTCGCTTTAATATAAGGTTCCTCGGTCCGTTGAATCTGAGCCGGATCCGGATAGTGGGCCGGATTATCGACCTCGATCATCTTGCCGTTCGAGAGATAAAAGAGATAACGCACCGACGGCACAGTCAGAATCAGCGACACGTCGAATTCGCGTTCGAGACGCTCCTGCACCACTTCCAGATGCAGCAGTCCGAGAAAACCGCAACGGAAGCCGAAACCCAGCGCCACCGAGGAATCTTTCTGAAAGGTCAGGGCGGCATCGTTGAGTTGCAGCTTTTCCAGAGCCGCCGCCAGATCTTCGTAGTCGTCGGTCGAGACCGGATAGAGCGATGAAAACACCACCTGCTGTACCTCTTTGAAACCGGGCAAAGCGGTGGCGCAGGGCCGCTCTTTCAGCGTGATCGTATCGCCAGGCCGGGTGTCGCGCACGGTCTTGACCCCGGCCAGGATATAACCAACTTCACCTGCCGAAAGGTCTTTTGTCGCCTGCCGTTGCAGCCGGAAAATGCCGACCTCTTCGACCCGGTATTCGGCGCCGTTCGACATGAAGATGACGGTGTCGCCAGCTTTGACGCGGCCATTCATCACCCTGACCGAGACGATGGCGCCACGAAAGGGATCGTAGGTGGCATCGAAGATCAGCGCCTGCAGGGGTTCATCGGCATCTCCCGTCGGCGGCGGGATGTGTTCGATGATTTTTTCGAAAATATCGGCGACGCCCTGGCCGGTTTTGGCCGAGCAGAAGGAAATCAGCGAACTGTCCAGTCCCAGATCCTCTTCAATCTGGATGGCCACCTTGTCCGGTTCCGCCGAAGGCAGGTCGATTTTATTGACCACCGGCAGAATTTCCAGGTCGTTTTCCATGGCCAGATAGAGATTGGCCAGCGTCTGCGCCTCGACGCCCTGGGCGGCATCGACCAGCAGCAGCGCCCCCTCACAGGAGGTCAAGGCGCGCGACACCTCGTAGCTGAAATCGACATGGCCTGGTGTATCAACGAGGTTGAGGATGTACTCCTGGCCGTCTTTCGCTTTATATGGCAAACAAATGGTCTGGCTTTTGATGGTGATGCCACGCTCGCGCTCGATGTCCATGTTGTCGAGCAGTTGATCTTTGAACTCGCGGTCGGAAATCATGCCGCGCAGTTGAATCATCCGGTCGGCAAGGGTTGACTTGCCGTGGTCGATATGGGCGATAATGCTGAAATTACGTATGTTCTTCATAAGCAAAGAGGAATATGTGTGGCGGGGAATGGCCCCATCCGACGGGCCATACTGGCGGACAAGCGTTCGGCGAAGGAACGTGGTAATATCATAAACCCGGCGGGAATTAAACAGCTTTTCCGCCGGTCTCGTGATAGTCATATGAAAAAGCGCGATATAAACGGAACGTTATTCCGAACATCCCGAATCAAGCGGGGAAGATGGTATGACAGCGGAAGAGCCAGAAGTTGAGAAAATAGAATTCGACAATGCCGTTCCGGACATTGATTACCACGACGCGCCGCGCCTGGTGAATATGGATGAGGACGCCAATCTGCCGGCGCTCAGCAACCCGGAGTTGCACCGTTATCTGCAGGAAATCAGCCAGTACAAACTCCTGACACGGGAAGAAACCGATGAGCTGGCCGTCCGTTTCCATGAAACCGGCGACCCGGAGGCCGCCTATCGGCTGGTATCGTCGAATCTGCGTCTTGTGGTCAAGGTGGCGATGGATTTTCAGAAATACTGGATGCAGAACTTCATGGACCTGATTCAGGAGGGCAACGTCGGCCTGGTGCAGGCGACGAAAAAATTCGATCCCTACCGCGGCGTCAAATTGTCGTATTACGCCGCCTACTGGATCCGCGCCTACATCCTGAAATTCATCATGGATAACTGGCGTCTCGTGAAAATCGGCACCACCCAGGCCCAGCGCAAGCTCTTCTTCAGCCTGAACAAAGAACGAAAGCTGTTGGAAAGCCAGGGCTTCACGCCAGAGCCGAAACTTCTGGCCCAACGCCTGAACGTCAAGGAAAAGGAAGTCATCGAGATGAGTCAGCGCATGGACGGCTGGGACGTGTCGCTCGAGGCCCCGGCCCATGCCAATTCCGACGACGAGCAGAAAAGCTTTCTCCCCAGCGGCGGTCCCAGCATCGAGTCGATCATCGCCGGACGCGAGATCAAGGAAAAGCTGGCGACGCTCTTAGCCAGCCTGAAAGACCGGCTCAATGAAAAGGAGAAGATGATCCTCGACCAGCGCCTTTTAACCGACGATCCGGAAACGCTGCAAACCATCGCCGACCGCTTCGGCATCTCACGCGAGCGGGTGCGGCAGATTGAGGTCAACCTGCTGCACAAGATGAAAAATTTTATCGAGGTCGAGCTGCCCGATGTCGGCGATTTTTTCGACGGCGAGAAAATGACCATTCAGCACCATGGGGAATGAAATCGTGGCCGCGCACAGCGGCTTGACCTATTGCCTGAGTGGTGTTGCATGAAGCGCTCTTGTATCGCGGCTTCACCGCTGATGGTACTCTTTGCCGCCGCGTTTTTCCTTGCCGCCGTTCCTTTTCCGCGAACCGCCCATGGCCTGCAAGTGGTGCCGCTCGAAAGCGAGGTGACGCCATCGTGGTTTCGCCTGTGGCAAGAAGCGCGAGAACTGCGCGGCCAGGATGACGGCAGGGCGGCTGAAATCTATGAGAAGCTTTTGCGGGAAAAACCCGGCCTCAAAGAGGCCCGCTGGGAATACTGTCAACTACTGGTCAACCGCCACGAAAAGGCCATCACCGTCTGCGAACCACTGACGGAAGCGGATCCGAATAACAGAGATTATCTGTTGATGGTCGGGCGGCTGGCGCTCTCGGCGCGGGAATACAAACGCGCCATTTCCTATCTGCAAAAGTATACCGATAGCGCTCCCGGTGACAACGAGGCGACGCGGCTTCTCGTCAAAGCCCTCGAACATCTCGGCGAGGTGAAAAAAAGCCTGCCGTATCTGCAAAGCCTGGCCCAGGCGCATCCGGATGACCTCGATCTGTCGTGGCGGCTGTTCACGGCGGCACGGCAGGCGGGCGAAAAAGAAAAGGCCGTTGCCGAGGCTATTTCCTTAAGCCAGGCCGAGCGTTTATCCACCGCCCGGCTGCTGGAACTGGCGCGGTATCTGGAAAAGTCAGGTGACGAAGCGGCGGCGGCCCAGGCGCAAGAACGCTATCTGAAGATAAATCCCGGCTATCAGCCTTTTCACAAGGCACTGGCCGCCACCTATCTGACCCAGAAACAGCCGGCAAAGGCATGGCCGCATCTGACCACTTTGGCTGAAACGGGCCAGGCGACGCCGGAGGAACTGGTCGAGCTGGCCCGTATCCATCGCTACCGGCAGGATGCCGGCAAAGCGCTGCATTACTATGAAACGGCGCGGACATTGCGCCCGGACGATACGGCTCTGGCCGCCGAGACCATGGCGCTGCGCCGGGTATTCGCCAAAAGCCTGATCGCCGATGTCCAGCGTGACCGGGCGCCGGAGATGTGGAACGAGCTGGACCGTATGGGAATCGACCGCCTGGCCCTGTATACGGTCTTGGCCGAAGAGATGGAAAAAAGCGGCAAGCGCAAAGGTTTGCTCGAACTCCTGGGAATTCTTAAGGAGAAAGCGCCGGAGCCGGATCGTTATACCCTGCGTATCGCCCGCCTGCTCGCCGCCGGCGGCGACGACGAAGGCGCCTTTGAAATGATGCGCCAGGTCCGGCAAGCTGACCTGCGCGATGCCGGATACTTTCGTGAACGCGCCGCTATCGCAACCCGACTGGGGCTGGTCGCGGACGCCCTTGCCGACTACCATCAGGCCATCGCCCTGAAGCCACAGGAGACGGCCAGCCACGAAGAGGCTATCGCCCTAGCCGCTGAAGCTGGCCTTACGCAGGAACTGTCCGCCCTGGCCCCAGCCGCAGAGACGCCGCTGGCCGTGTGGCTGGCCTGGTTACAGGGTTTGGCCGACAACGGTCTGTTCACGAGAGCGGCGGAAGAATATGGGCAGCTTTTGGCTTCGGAGCGGATTGCCGTCGGTGAGAAACAACAATTGCGTCGACAGCGGGCAAAAATGTACGCCCGTATGGGGCGTCTGGCCGAAGCCGAACAGGAATACCGCCTGCTTCTCGCCGAAACCACCGACCCGGCCAACCGGCAGAGCCTGCTGCTGGCGTTGACCAGTTTGCTCCTCGACGCTCAGGCCACCAGAGAGGCCGGGCAGTGGCTGGCCTTGGCTCCCGCCGGCACGCCTCTCGATGACCGTTTCACGCTGGCCCGCTGGCGGTTGGACCTGCAAAAAGACAGGAGTGGTGCCGCTCTCGATCAGTTANNATGAAAGGCCAGTCTCATATCCGCCTGGCGTCATTGCGGCTTCTTCTGGCCGAAGGTTGTGCCGCTCGCGGTGACCTGGGCGGAGCGAGAACGGCGCTGGCGGCAATTTCCGGCGCCGCCACCACGAGCGGGGAATTTGCCGCTCTGCGTCTGCTCGCTCAAGAGGAGTCGCGGAAAAACGCGATTGTCACCGACAACGGCCAGGCGGGCGGCGGTTCCGCCCATGGCGATTTCAGCCGCTATCGCCAGTATCTGGCGGCGGCGCGGCTGGCCAAACGGCTCGGTCTTTTGACGGTCGCCGCGAAAATGGCCGAGACAGCGCTGCATGAGCGCCCGGATTCGCTGGCGGCGCGGGCAATAGAAGCCAGACTGTCGATGCTGCGCAATTCTCCGGAGGCGGCGCGGCAATACCAAAAGCTGCAAAACGAATATCCGGATGAAGCGTTCTTCCGGCGTGAATACCTGACGGCGCTCCTGACCGCCGGGAAGACGACTGAATTCCGTGAGCGCCTGGCTGAGAACAAAATGACGTTCCCGGCCCTTGAAGAAAAACTGCTTCTGGCCCGCGCCGATTGGCAGGAAGGCAGGCGGGACGAGGCGATCCGTGGCTACGAGACGCTACTTTCGACCCTTTATCCCGACGAGAAAAACGCCGCGAAACGAGATCAGGATTCGCTGTGGCAGATTTTTTCTTTTTCCGATCCAGAAGAGCTGGCGCGGCTGGAACGGGCCACCAACCCGAGACAATTCTGGCACGCCGATGCCGCCAAGGCCAAAAGTGGCGCCCATGACTTCGCCCGCCAGCGCTTCGAGCAGACGGTGCGCCATGAATACATGGCCAGGTACTCGCTGGTCAGCCGCCAGTACAAATCCGCCGAACGCCAGTACCGCCGCAGCCTGCAAAATGAGTCAACGGTTTCCGACTGGCGTGACCTGGCCAATATCTATGAGCGGCTCGGCCAGTACGGCAAAGAAGCGGAAATCTATTCGGTCCTGTCGGCACAGGGTCTGGATAATCCGGAGCTGCGCGACGCCATGGTGAAAAACCAACTGCTGCGGGCACCGCGTTTGTCCCTCGGCTGGAACGAGCGCGACCAGGATGGCCGCGACGGCATGAAAAATCTCAGGGAAAGCACCATCGACGCGCNNAGGCTGATGCCGAGCCTGACGAGTGAAGTGACGATTGTGGCGGGTAATATCAACTATGGAGCGGCAAAAGGCGAGGCAGGCGGTGTCACCGGGCGCCGTCTGGCCGGCAATGCGAGCATCGAACTGAACGACAGCAACATCCTCACCGGCGGGGTCGGCTTTCATACCACCGATGCCGACAATGGCGCCGGCCTGATGCTCTACGATTTGGCGCTGCGCCACCGCTTCGATCAGATGCTGCAAGGATTTATCCGGGTACGTCAGGAATTGATCGACGACACCCTGACTTCCGTAACCCGTGGCTATTCGCGGCAGGGCTATGAAGGCGGCCTGGAACTCGACGCCCCATCCGGCTTCGCCCTCGGCGCGGAATTCGCCCGCAACCGCCTCGAA
>DOMU01000195.1:16916-19359 GCA_003509305.1 Desulfobulbaceae bacterium
AAAGCAACTCCCTGCATTATTGGAGTCCCGGCAATTACTGGCTGCAACAGGCTTCCGCCTCGTACCGCTATCTGCTGGCGGGCCTGGGCTTCCCCGGCCAGAACGACAGCTATGCCTCGCTTTCCTTATCAACCGGTTATGAATCCGGTGATTCGGCGCTGGTTAGCGGCAGCTTTGATATTTCCCTTGAATTGACGCGGCATTTTCTATTAAAAGGGAACCTGCTCTTTTCCAAGGTTGCTGATTTCGAGGAAAAGGGTGGTTCATTTTCTCTCGTTTACCGCTGGTAAAAAATGACGACAAGTCGGCATCGGCGGGGAGAAGAATGATAGGTCAGGGCGGGCGCCAAAGCCCGCCCAAACGTTTTTATGGAGGAAGATAATGGTTGAACGTGTGCCTTTGTCAAAAACCGGTCACCAGAAGTTAAGAGATGAATTGCAGCGGCTCGAACGTATGGAAAGGCCGGAGANNGGCGATCTGAGCGAAAACGCCGAGTACCATGCGGCCAAGGAACGCCAGGGAATGGTCGAGGGCCGCATCCGCGACCTGAAGGACAAACTGGCGCGGGCGGAAGTGATCGACTGCGCCGCTATCGGCACCGATAAGGCGGTTTTCGGCTCTGTGGTGCGGCTGCTCGATCTGGGCAACGACGAGGAAATAACCTACCAACTTCTCGGTTCCGACGAGTCGGATGTTAAACAGGGGTCAATCTCGGTCATGTCTCCCCTGGGCCGCAGTATGCTCGGCAAGGAAGTCGGCGATGAAATCAAGGTGCAAACGCCGGGCGGCCTGCGCGAGTTTGAGGTCGTCGATATTCAGTCCTCAAGTTTCAGTTGATGGCGAAGCGGGAGTAAGGGCGTTTGTCCGGTGGAATACAGTCATTTATGGGAACGTAACGACTGGGCATTATCAATCCTTTTTCTCCCCCTGTCGGCCACACCGACATCCCTCTCGCTGAGGGGGACTGGAGCGCCTCCCGTTTTGCGGGAGGTGGCGGCGAAGCCGCCGGAGGGAGTTCCACGGGCGCTCATGCGCTTGAAATGACACAAAAACCACAAAGAGAGAAAGCTATGAACTGGTATCTGGCCGTGCTGAAAAACTACGCCGGTTTCAAAGGCCGCGCCCATCGCACCGAATTCTGGATGTTCACGCTGGTCAACTCTCTCATTATGCTCGTCCTTGGAATCGGTATTGTCATAGGAATAGTGCAGCGGCAACGTTGGGGAGAGTGGCTCCTTATCCTCTTGTCTCTGTACTCCTTCGCTGTTCTGATTCCCTCTTACGCGGTAACGGTGCGCCGCCTGCATGACACCGGCAGGAATGGCTGGCTAGTCTTGATCATATTCATTTGCGCTATTGGCAGTTCAGTTTTTTCATTCCTGAGTATTGGCCACAGCGGTTACCAGGCGCCAGGAATCTTCTTTAACCTGGCTAACATCGCTTGCGGTATTTATTTTTTCGTCGTGGCCTGTTTCGACAGCCAGCCCGGCAGCAATCAATACGGGCCAAATCCCAAAGAAATAGCATCCGAGAAAATATCTGATTCATCTATTTGAGGCATATCCATGAATATTCTTGTGGTCGGTTCCGGCGGGCGCGAACACGCCCTGGTCTGGAAGCTGGCAAAAAGCGACAAGGTAAAAAAGATCTACTGCGCGCCCGGCAACGCCGGTATCGCCGAACTGGCCGAATGCCCGCCGATTGCCGCCACCGACATCAGCGCCTTGGCCGCTTTCGCCAAAAAAAAGAAGATCGGCCTGACCGTGGTTGGCCCGGAATCGTCGCTTGTCGCTGGTATCACCGATCTCTTTGAGAGCCAGGGCCTGGCCGTTTTCGGACCGCGGCAAAAGGCGGCGCAACTCGAAGGCAGCAAGGTCTTCACCAAGAAATTCCTGGCCAAATACGGCATTCCAAGCGCCGCCTTTGCGGTTTTTTCCGAAGTGGAAGCGGCGCGTGAATACGTCCGGGAAAATCCGCGCCCGCTGGTGGTGAAAGCCGATGGCCTGGCCGCCGGTAAAGGGGTTTTTGTCTGCAAAGGGCAAGATGAAACCCTGGCCGCCATCGAGCAGATCATGGTCGAAAAAGCCTTCGGCGAGGCGGGCAAGGAAATCATCATTGAGGAATGCCTGCCCGGTGAAGAGGCGTCTTTCCTCGCCTTCACCGACGGCGAAACCGTACTGCCGCTGCCCACATCTCAGGATCACAAGGCGATTTACGACGGCGACCGTGGCCCCAACACCGGCGGTATGGGCGCCTACTCGCCCGCTCCCGTGGTAACGGAAGCCCTGGCGGAAAAGATCATGGAGACCGTCATGCTGCCGACGGTGCGCGGCCTGCGTCAGGAAGGGATCGTCTATCGTGGCGTCCTCTACGCCGGGCTGATGATTGCCGGAGACGACATCCAGGTGTTGGAATTCAACTGCCGCTTTGGCGACCCGGAAAC
>DOMU01000195.1:19410-19590 GCA_003509305.1 Desulfobulbaceae bacterium
ACGCCCGACGGTCTGTGTGGTCATGGCCGCTGGCGGTTATCCCGGTCAGTATGAACAGGGCAAAAAAATCAAGGGCTTGAAAAAAGCGGCGAAGATGAAAGATGTTGTCGTCTTCCACGCCGGCACGAAACGCGAGGATGATGCTATCGTCACCGTCGGCGGGCGGGTGCTCGGCATCAC
>DOMU01000056.1 GCA_003509305.1 Desulfobulbaceae bacterium
AGCGCTTTGGCCCCAGGCGGCAATGCAAGCGGCAGGGTGGCGATGCCACCAGGTCTCGTCAGCCTCGATCTGAGTGGCACACCGATTCTCGGTGAAAAAAGAGCAAAGAATCTTTTGATCATTGTTCTTGAAGGCATTCCCGGCATTTACCATCCGGAAATCCGCGCCGCTTTTACCGCACCGCCGGCGGCCATCACCATGGACAAGCTGGCCTCGGCCACCTCGGAGGCCATGCTGATCCCCGATTTCGTCGCCCACAGCCACCAGACCATCCGGGGTCTCTACGCTCTTTTGTGCGGCGATTTCAGCAAGCAGTCCTGGGATACGCCAAAAGCCTACGAGCTGCAAGGCAATCCGGAGAGAGCCAGACAATGCCTGCCGGCGCAAATGGCGTCGGCGGGTTTTTCCACCCATTACCTGCAAGGGGCGAACCTGAATTTCATGGGGAAGGATTGGGTTATGCCGATGCTGGGCTTTCAGCAGGTACACGGCGAGGAATGGTTCAAAGAGAAAAATCCTTTTGCCTTCGACTGGGGCGTGGTCGATAAGGTTTTTTTCCGTGGCGCGGCAAACTATATCGCGGCGCTTCAGGCCAAAAGCCAATCGACAGGCCAGCCGTGGATGTTGACGCTCCTGACTGTCGGCACCCATCAACCCTACGCCGTGCCGGACGCCATCGCCGCCCATTACCCAAACCGCAAGCTCGCCACCGTCGCCCTGCTTGATATGGCGGTGGCCGATTTCATAAAAAGCTTGAGAAAACGCGGCGTCCTCGACAACACCATGATCATCATCACCTCCGATGAATCGCATGGCGCCGAAGAAACCGACTGGGTGAGCAGTTGGGGGCTGGGTATCGTCCTCGCGCCAGGCGAAAAACCGCCGCGTCTGAAAACCGGCGGCTATGGCCTGGTCGATATCGAGGCTTCCGTGCTCGACTATTTCGGCTTGCCGATGCCACCGGCGGTCATGGGCCGCAGTTTTTTCCGGGACTACGCGACACCGCGCGAAATGGTGTCGTTCACGGCTTCAAAACGCCGCTGGCACGACGCCGCTGGCATCCGCCTNNGGGCAGAGAGCATTTTGGGGACGCCGGAAGATTACGGCAACGACGAAGGCGGGAAAAAACTGTTCGCCATTGACGCCCAACTCGACCGTGGCCTGACGACAACGCTCTCTGGCAGCCGCACGCTGCAATTTGCCAACGGCGAGCTGCGCCGCCTGCCAGCCAAAGTGCGCGACGACTGGACGGACAATCTTTCCGGCGCCCAGTATCTCGATTTTCCGGCGGGTTCCGAAGTCAAAGTGGCGGCGCGGGNNACGGTGGCCTCCACCTGCGCCTTTTGGCCAAACAGTGGGAACACGACCAGCCCAATATCCCCATTCCCGATTTCCCGGCGCTGCATACCGGCGAGGAGTGCCTGGTCGAATTTTCCTTCAAAAATCCCGAGGCGAGGCAGTCGTTTTCCTTTCACCTCTTGGGCGAAGGGGAAAATGCCGTCATCCGCATGGATGAATTCAGCGTCACCGTGACCGGCCCTCCTCAATCGTCGAAATGACCGGCGGGGCCTTTATCTTTATCGTCGAGGCCCAGGGCTTTGGCCCGTTCGAGAATCTTTTCCCGCGTCCAGTCGGCGGCTTGTTCACTCTGAGCCGCCTTTGGGCCGAGGTCACAACCACCTGCCTGGTCGATGATATCGCGGGCGATGGCCCCGGTGCCTTCGGCGTTCATCACCGTGGTCAACATGCCGTAAACAAAATCCTCAACCCGTTTATACATCCGTTCACGCACCACCTGCGGCTGGGCGAGAATCTTCATCTCGAACGGAAGATTCAGTTTTTTGAAATCACCTTTTTGCCAGCCCTTGTCCGCGGCGTAGGCGACCATCTCGGCCCACAGTTCTTCTGACAGGCCTTCGCCCCTCACCTTTTTGAAATTGCCGGCGTCATCGAAGATGGCGTTGCCGTAGTCGTTGACTTCAAGCCCCCAGGAAACCATCTGCAAGGCGGTGGCGACGTTGGCTTTGGTCGTGTGGGTTTCGGCGGCGATGGCCCGCAGCTTGTCAGAGCTGTTGCCGGATGTGCCGTGCTGCGCCCCGGAAGTGCCGTAGGGCCGCAACGCTTCGTGGATTTTAGCCGTCAGCTCCACCTGAATGCCCTGGCCGCTGGTTTCGATGCCGTGGGTGGTACCGTTATTCAGGGCAATCCAATCGGGGACGATGCCGTGGGCGTTCAGACCCTGGATGAGGAACAAAGCGTCTTCCACCGTCGAAAGCCCCTGCGCCCCTTTAATCTCGCCGACTTCCGTCTCCAGGCTGGCCCATTTCGGGATATATTGATTGAGTTCGATATTGGCCAGCAGGTTTTTGTCGTCGGTCATGTGCGAGGCATCGATGGCGATCGAGGTGATGCCCTGCTCAAACATGGTGGGAATTTCCTGACGGGCGTAGGGAATATCCTCTTCTTTTTTAATACCGTAATGATCGGCGTGCACGGCCACCGGCACCGTGATGCCCAGTTCGTTGCAGACGGCATCGATCTGGCGGGCGATGTTGAAGAAGTTGACCGGGCAGTAGTTGCATTCCGAACGGGCGATTTCGATGATGATCGCCGCATCGGCCCGCTGCGCCGCCTGCAAAGCGCCACGCAACACCGCATAGCTGCGGCCATTGGCGGCAATGGTCATAGCCTGGCCTTTTTTCATCAGCGCCCGATCGATGACCTTGCCGCTGACCAGAAGCGCTTTCGAGTTCGGGAACAAACGGATGATCGCCGGGGGGCGGCCAACCCGCAACAATTGGTCATAGCCACTGGAAGCACTCATATTTTTCTCCTCATGATTGTGGTGCCAGGGGGACTGGCAAACGCCACGCGACGCGGGCGCGCTTCGACTGACGTTTATATCGCCCCTTATCAGGAAAATCCAGGGATGAAGCGTGCGCGGGACGCGAAATAATCGCTGGACAGCATCCAACCTTACCAATATTGTTATCCGTCACCGATGGCAATGCACTGCCGCCGCGCCGACAGTTGGTGATGTCGATTATCGCCCCGGTGAGGCTATTACTGAAAGCAACAAGAACCAGGAGATATAATATGCCAGCGATTGAACAATTTGTGGCCCTAAATCAGGCGAAAACGCGGCTGCCGGATATGCTCAACGCCGTTGAGGACAGCGATGATACCATTGCCATCACCAAAAATGGTGTTCCAGCGGCGGTACTGCTTTCAATGGCCAGATTCGAGGGCTTGCTGGAAACGATAGAAATTCTTGCCGACGCCGACCTGCGGCGCCAACTCGGCCAATCCGCCCAGGATGTCATGGCTGGTAGATTGCTGGATGCCGACGAGGCGTTTTGATGCGCTACCAGGCCAAGGTGACCGCAACGGCAAACGAAGCAGGGAAACAACTTGCCCCGGAAATCAGGGCCGCTGCCAAAGAAGCGCTCCGGCGGCTATGCGACAACCCTTTTTTAGGCAAAAGGTTGCGGGAGGAGTTGCAAGGTTTCTGGACATACCGGTTCAACCGCTACCGCATCATTTACACAATTGATGTGGAAAAGAAGTGGCTGATTATCCAGTCAATTGGTCACAGACGCGATATTTACGAACGCTTCAACCAATTACTGCTGGATAGATGACGATGCTGATGCATCCTGACATTCGGTGCCAACCCCGCCTGTCGCGGTTGTGCGGCTTGACTGGTGAATTTTGAGCTAGCCGCGACACTCGAATAAATCGAACCGCAGTGGTGCAGGCTGGGATGGGACAAAGTGGAATCCCAGCCTGCAAATCTGGACAGCATAAAACCTCACCAATATTGTTATCCGCTGCTGACAGCAATGCGCCGCCGCGCAGTTGGCGATAGGGTTCGACATCATCCCATTCGTCTTTCACTGAACCATGAAACAGCCCCTCGCCAAAAAACAATCCGACATGCCAAAGACGGAAGATCAAATCATCCTGTATCAAACCGATGACGGTAAGGTAGCGGTCAACGTGCGTTTTGAGGGAGAAACCTTCTGGATGAGCCAGAAGGCCATCGCCGAGCTTTTCGATGTGCAGGTTCCTGCGGTAACCAAGCATCTGAAGAATATTTACGAGGAAGAGGAACTTGCCCGTGAAGCAACTGTTTCCAAAAAGGAAATAGTTCAAACTGAAGGCCAGCGCCGCGTAACACGCCAGGTCGAATTCTATAATCTTGATGCCATCATTGCCGTTGGCTACCGCGTCAATTCTAAAAAGTGGTGTAGGCTTGGATGGAACGAAGTGGAATCCCAGCTTCATGGCCGATAGGCTGGGATTCGCTACGCTTCATCCCAGCCTTGAACGAAGACTACAAATGGGGTAGCGCCCCATTTGTACCCGGGTAGCCGCTGTAAGCTATCTGGGAAAGGTCTGCCGGCCGGTCAAAGTGTAACCGGCCGGCAGACCGGAAAGGCCCCGGACGCCGCTCCCAGCCTACAGCTCTAGTCAGTCTTCCTCTGTATCATCCTCATTCGGAAAACGTATCGCAGAAAGTGCCTCATTGATGCCACCTACATCGTTCAGCTTTGCAATATTGTATTGAAAATAGCTCGACGAAGAGTGCAAGAGTCCTGGGCTAACAATTTCTGTAAGATAGGGAATCCCAGGAAGAATCCCAGGAATATGCAAAACTCGGAAGGCGTGAGAACTGACCGAACTAAGGCAAGCTGCCGCCCACCTTGCCTTTCGAAAAAGTGACAGCGCAACTGCAACCGATGGCTCGTACATTGTTTTACCAAAACAATTTTCGATGGTGAAGAAGTCGAGCAGTGCTTCAACGGGTCCCGATATTCCGGCGTCGATTGCGTCTGGAATCACAGATCGAAGAGCAACCAGATTCTTGATGTCATCATGTAAAGATGAACGAGCACACAGCAACTGCCAGTCTTGGTACATATCCGTGTCGCGGTCGCTATAGGACAAGGCATCAAGATACTCATATCGTCCGGCACCTTGCGCAAACTGTGTAAGAAATTTAGTCAGTTCAGGATCAAGTGGATCGACAGGACGAGTCAGATATTTATCTGTCGCATGAGCGAAGGATGTCATATCGCACTTCTCTAGTTGATCTAGGATATCTTTGATATTATGTGAAAGTTTGCGAAGGTTTGGAAACTCATTATTCAAGCAAAAATTGTGGACAGAGATCGCCAGTTTACATAAACGCTCCAGCCCGCTGGTGAAAGAATGCAGACCAACGTCAAGTGCGTATTGCCCATCTCTGGGGTTACCAATGAAAAAATGCTCAGGAAGGGGAACGTGGCATAGCCGCGTGATTCCTAGGTTTGTCAGCTCCACAGCAAACTGAGTCTCTGAAACCAGACTTCGCCATATTTGTAGTTCCCTTGGCACATTCATATTTGCTCCTTTGTTTATTCTTGTAGCGGTGTAGGGTGGAATGGAACGAAGTGGAATCCCAGATTCATGGCCGATATGCAGGGATTCGCTACGCTTCATCCCGGCCTACAGCTCTGACAACGGGGATGCCTTTTGCCACTCTTGCGGTTTTCCTTTTTGCCCAATTAACTGCCTGCTCAAAATTTGACGCCGCATAAAAGCCCTGGCCAAAATCAAGCTGGCTTCTTCCGCATAAAATAGACGGCTTCAATACCTGTTCGTTGCTACCATGATACAATTGCATAGCTCTTCAACTTACTGTCAAAATATATCCGCCAACGTTTTCAAGCATCGGCCATGACACCAAGCCGTTAGCGCAAAGATTTGTGTGATAACACCGCCAAATGTATACCGCCCCTCACCAGGAAAATCCAGCAATGAAAGCCGGGGGCGGCGGCAAAATAATCGCTTGACGCCGTCAAGTCTTGTCAATATCGTTGCCCCTCGCCGCGCTGTGCTGACGGCACAATCCAATGCATCAGGCCAATTCTTGACTTTCAGAGAGGAAAATCACAATGGGTGAAAACTATTTCAATTCATTGCCGCTGCGCCGGCAGTTGGAAGAGCTGTCGCAGTGCCGTTTCATGGACGATGACGAATTCGATGGCGTTGCCTTTCTGCACGGCAAAAAGATCGTCATTGTCGGCTGTGGCGCCCAGGGCCTGAATCAGGGTCTGAACCTGCGCGACAGCGGCCTTGATGTTTGCTATGCCCTGCGCGAGGAGGCGATCAAAGAGCAGCGCCAGTCCTTCAAAAACGCCACGGGCAACGACTTCAAGGTCGGCACCTATGAAGAGCTGATCCCCACCGCCGACCTGGTCATCAACTTAACGCCAGACAAGCAGCACAGCGCCGTCGTCGCCGAAGTGATGCCGCTGATGAAAAGGGGCGCCTGCCTGTCGTATTCGCACGGTTTCAACATTGTTGAAGAGGGGATGAAAATCCGCAAAGACCTGACGGTGGTCATGGTGGCGCCGAAAGCGCCGGGAACCGAGGTGCGCGAGGAATACAAACGCGGCTTCGGTGTACCGACGCTGATTGCCGTCCACGGCGAAAACGATCCGGACGGCTACGGCTGGGAAATCGCCAAGGCCTACTGCTGCGGCACCGGTGGCGACCGCGCCGGTGTTCTGCAATCATCCTTTATCGCCGAGGTCAAATCCGATCTGATGGGCGAGCAGACCATTCTCTGCGGCATGTTGCAGACCGGTTCGCTGCTCTGTTTCGACAAAATGGTGGAAAAAGGCATCGATCCCGCCTATGCCGCAAAACTGGTGCAGTACGGCTGGGAAGTGGTCACCGAGGCGCTGAAGCACGGCGGCATCACCAATATGATGGACCGGCTGTCGAACCCGGCCAAGATCCGCGCCTACTATCTGGCCGAAGAGCTGAAGGCGATCCTGCAACCGCTCTTTAATAAACATATGGACGACATCATGAGCGGCGCCTTTTCCACGACCATGATGAAGGACTGGGCGGCTGGCGATGCCGACCTCCTGCGCTGGCGCCAGGCTTCGCAGGAATCGGCCTTTGAAAAAACCGCCTCGGCCACCGACGACATCCCGGAACAGGAATACTTCGATCACGGCATACTGATGATTGCCATGGTTAAAGCCGGTGTCGAGCTGGCCTTTGGCACCATGGTCGCCAGCGGCATCAAAGAGGAATCGGCCTATTACGAATCGCTGCACGAGGTGCCGCTGATTGCCAACACCATCGCCCGCAAAAAGCTGTACGAGATGAACGTCGTCATCTCCGACACCGCCGAATACGGCAACTATCTGTTCTCCCAGGCGGCGATACCGCTTTTGGCCGACTTCATGAAACGGATTGACGTCGATGTTATCGGCCAGGGTTTGGCGCTCGCCGACACCTGCGTCGATAACCAGGAACTGATTGAGGTCAACCAGGCGATCAGTTATACCACCGTTGAGGCGGTGGGCGAGGAGCTGCGCTCGCACATGAGCGCCATGAAACCCCTGTACTAATTCTGGCCTGACTACCCGTTCGTGGTAAGCGTATCGAACCACGAACGGGTTTGCCCGGCGCGTCAGCACGCTTATCCGGATGGAGGCCCAATGCGCGTCCTTCGCCTGTTGCTGATCTTTTTTTTCGCCCCTGTCCTTTTCGCTGGCGTCGCCGCGCCCGGCCAGGCGGCGACGATCTCTTTGCCGCTGACGGTTGATTATCCTCTGCTCACCGCGCTCTATCGCCGCGCCTTTTTTCCCGCTGGGGCCAATACCCTGGCCTTGGCCGACCAACGCGACGGCTGCAACTATCTGTATCTCTCCGACCCGCGCTTTACCGCCGATGGCGGCTATCTGCGCCTCAATCTGCGGGTGACGGCGCGGATTGGCGCCGCCGTTGGCAACCAGTGCCTGGCGTCAGTCCCATGGCGAGGACAGATTCTCCTTTTGCTGCGGCCCCAACTTGATGAGCGCACTTTCGCCCTAACCTTTTCCGTCGCCGACAGCGTCTTACTGACGCCGGATGGCCGCCCCGACCGTATGGTTGGGACGCTATGGAATTTTGTCAGTCCACTGATCTTCCGTCATGCCGGGGAAATCGCCTTCGACCTGGNNGCCGGTACAACAATTGCGGGATTTTCTGCCGTCGCTTTTTCCGTTTCAGAGCCAGGAGCAGTTGCGCCGGATGCTCGATTCGCTGGCCGGGCAGGCGGTGGCGGCAACCGCCAATGGCCTCGCCGTCAGTCTGCGCATTGATGTGCCGGCGCGC
>DOMU01000033.1 GCA_003509305.1 Desulfobulbaceae bacterium
TGCGGTAGTTTTTCCAGACCAGCCGTGGGCGGTCATCGGCATAGATGCGGTACTCGCCGTCCTGGCCTTTTGGTTTGCCATCCACCGGGCAACGGTGCTTTTGGCCGTCAGCGATAATCGACATTGGGAGCAGCCCGGCCCGTTGCAAGTGCTGGTCGGCGGCTCGGATGATTTCGGTCTGCGTACTCATTGCACCCTCCCTTTAGTGAGGAAAAAGCCATCCTTCCCTTCCTGCGGGTCAACCCGGCGAGTTTCCATCCAGGCATCAAGGTCATCTTTTTTGTAGCGGACACAGCGTCCCAATTTGTAAAACGGTATGCCCAGCTTCTGATCACATCTATCCTTGGCCAAGGTGATGGGGGCACAGTTGAGGTAGGCCGCAGCCTCTGTTTCTTTCATATAGGTTGATACTTCCATACATTTCCTCCGATGGTGATTCCCAGGCTTATACAAGCCCTCACCTATATCCCTGCTTTCCGGGTGGAACTAAAAAAAAAAGCGTTTTCAGCAGGCAACAGATTGAAATTAATATGGATTTATGTTTACGGGGAGATGTCAAGGAATGTTGCATTTCCGCTTTGCTTCCGGTCTGTTTCCGCATCCATCGGACACATAAGTGGCATTGCCATTGATATTAGGACTCAATTATGTCATAATAAGCCCATAAAAAGGAGGTTGATAGTATGCCGCAGATTATACCGATTCGGGATTTGAAAAAGACCAGTGAGCTTTCAGCCCTTTGCCGTAAAGTGCAAGAACCCGTATTCATCACAAAAAACGGCTACGGCGATATGGTCATTATGAGCATGGAGACCTACGAGCGCACCATGTTCACCAATGACGTATACCGCAAACTGGAACAGGGGGAGCGTTCCATTGAGGCGGGTAACACAATGGATGCCTTCGATTCCGTGCGTGAAGTAAGGGAGAAATATGGGCTATAAGCTTATTGTTTCAAGGGACGCGCATGAGGATTTGGCGGGCATTATCGGATATATCACCAATGAACTGGCTAACCGAGAGGCCGCCGCAAGTTTTCTTGATGAGGTTGAGGAACGCTATAATCGCGTTATCAACAATCCCCATATCTATGCTTTGTGCAATGACGCTCGGCTGGAGAGGATGGGGTATCGCAAAATCGTTATCAAAAACTACCTGATTTTGTACCGCATTGATGTCGAAAACAAGACGGTGTATATTGTCCGCATAGTGTACGGCGGGCGTGATTATCCTGAACTGCTGTAAGCACTAAAAAATCAGAACGGGCGGCGTTTCCGTTTTACTACGGGCTTACTTCCGCCTGAAAAATGCTTGGATGCGTCCTGCAAAGCATCCATCATAAGTTCAGCATCCTCTGCGGTTTCCAGTCGGATGCCATGCAACTGCTCATTGAAAGACACTTCTTTTTTGGCGTTGGCGGCCAACTCCGATGACCCGGCGGCGACTGCGACCTCAATATATTTCTGGGCAAACTCCGCAATGGCTTCCAGGCTCGACAGCACTTCTTCCGAAAAGCCAGGGGGAGGCGTGGAGGTTCCATTCAGCCAGTTTCGGATGGTGCGGTCAGTGGTGACGTAATACTTTTTGTCCAAGCCGTAAGTGTCGGCTTCAGCCTTGATGACATTAAGCAAGGTAGAAATAGGGAGACGCCGCCGACCACTGGCGGGGATAGATTCAACAACCGCATGCACGGTAGGCGGGCTTTCAGGAATTGGCTCAGGAAGTGCTACCTCAATAGGTGCCATTGTTGTCTGTTCTTTGGCTGATGCTGGTGGCGGTGCTTGAAGCTTATCAATGATTTCCTGATACCGCGTCCTGGTCAGCCCCTTCACTTCCTGCCGAAGTGGGTAGGCTGATTCGTGCATACGCTGAACCGCTTCATCAAGCTGGATGCACGAAAAAAAGACGTAAGACGATTTCAGCGCCATATGTATTTCTTTTTGCAGTTCCGCCACATGGCCGCAAAGTCGGCTGAATATCAGGCCGTAAAACTGCTCATGCCTCCAGCGTGCGGCCAAATCATTCCATTCCGACTGTATGCCTTCTTCAAATTCCCTTTCCCTATACATCTCCAGCAAGTGCTCCAGAACGAAATCAACCGTTCTCCGCCTTAGTCCCGGCCATTTTAGCCTTTCAGCGTAGCGGTCGGCCTTAATGGTCATGATAATATCATTTGAGTCAACCATTGGGAATTCTTTATGGATTTCCCGATCAAGCGGGTCAACCAACAGCCTGTCCAACTTGATAACTGGTTGGGTTGGCAAAGAGTGCCACAATTCATGTATTTCATTCGGCGTCAGATTGAAGGCTGTGGATATTTTACCGAGAGAGATCAGCACAATGGAACCTTTCACGCTTCCTACACTCACTGCCAAGGGCGTCCACAGTATGGGCGCCCTTGACGGTTTGGGTTAAAGACGGTCTCTGAATTCAACATCACTGAAATCAGGTTGAGGATTAGTCTTGTCGCCAGTCAGGCAATCTTATGGTCAAAGCCAAAGTCACCGGATTGAATAGCATTCAAAATATGATTCAAATGGGATTTCTCCTCTACATTAAGAGCTTCAGGGGCATGATTAAACATAAGCACTAATTTTAAAAGTTTACATAACGCAATCTTTTTTTTCTTTTTGAAAATTTAACACATCATTTGGGTGTATTTTTATGAGCTCTTTTATAAGAACATCTACATCTTCTGGGGAAAGTTCATTAAATCGATTGAATTTATTAATGATGTTATTGACTTCTTTCATGTATATGAACTCCTTTGTATCATTCAGTTAATCCTGTGGAAACAAAAGACTTCTCTTATACAGAAAAAATCTTAATATCCACACCCAAGCCCTTAAAGTGCTTCACGTTGCCGGTGTACAAAGTGTCCTGATGTGCAACGGCTGTGGCGGCGATCAAAGCGTCTTGAACTTCCAGGCCAGCCGACAGTTTATAGTTGTCCATCAGGTCACTGGCCAGGTTGCCAATGTGTTCAGATAACGGCAAGACGGTCAAGGCGGCTTGGGGGAGCATTTTCTTCAATATTTTAAGTTCAGCTTTATCACGAATTCCTTGAATCAGCTCCATATACGTGATGATGGATATAAAGCGGCTTTCTTTGGGGCTGGAAGCAACCACCTGGGCGGCTTCCGGCTTCCCGCGCATGAACCAGATAATGACATCGGTATCAAAGATCACGATACCGCCCCCTCCGCAAATTCTGAACCCATGCAGTTGGGTCTTCCATATCTTTTCTATCGGCCCACATACCGAAGGCGGGGAGAGTCGTCAGGTCGTCCGTTGTATCTTTTGATACAGCCTTTTCCGTACCACGGCTACGGGGTGCCGCCAAATTGGATGGCAGACGCTTTTTGTCGGCGATTTGCTTCAAGGTCATTTGAACAGCATCGGCAATGGAAAGGCCACGGGCGTTCAGCACCGCCGCCGCTTCCGCCTGAACCCGCTCATCCAGTTGTATGGTCAAGGTAGGCATATCCGCACCTCCTGTTTCCAATATAACCCAAGTGGCTCTGCAAGGCAAAAGGGGCAACGATGGTCAGTTGTCAGCACCAGTTTGCCAGACTGCGGCAATTTTAGCCGCCGCATCTTCGGCGGCCTGTTGGGCCGGGTTCTTCTCCAAATGCGCGTATCTGGCGGTGGTGCTTGGCATGGCATGACCCAGCACTTTGCCGATCACCGGCAGGGAGGCCCCGCTGTTGACCATCATTGAGGCAAAGGCATGACGCAGGTCGTGAACCCGCCACCGTCCCTGCAACTTGGCCCCGGCGTAGAGCAATTTCCAAGGTTTCCGCAAACCTTCCATGTGTCCGCTGGCGGAAGTGGAAGACGGAAATACATATTGATCTATTATAGGCAAATTTTGTAAAATTTCCAAGACTGGCAATGAAAGCGGAACGACTTTGAAGCCGGTTTTGCTGTCTGGCAGTTCCGCCTTCTTTTCGTCCAAATCCAAGTAATTCCATTTTAGCGACAAAACTTCCATCAGCCGCATACCAGTCAACATCAAGAGACGCAATGCCGCCGCCGCCAGAGTTGATATCTGCCCTTCTTTTTCTAAAGCCTCCAAAGATGCCCCGATGGCAGAGAGTTCATCGCTCTTCAAAAACTCCAATTTCTTTTCCTCTTTGTATTTTTCCAAACCGACAACAGGGTTGCTTCCCCGCGCCCGGTAGCCATTGACCTCACACCAGTTGAAAAATTTAGACATCACCGCCGCCGTCCGGTTGGCCATATAGGGATGCTCTTTCAAGCTATGGTGCAGCTTTGCCACATCGCGGTGGCTGACGTCTTCCACTGACATTTTGCCGATAGCTGGCAAAATGTGTGCACTGATCGCGCCTTTATACAGCCTGATGCTTTTGGGCTTTAACTTTTGCTCGACGTGCTCGGTCAAAAATAGTTTCGCAATATCTGCGACAGTGCTTATGGTTTTGGATTTCCGCACCTCTTGGGCCGGGTCAATGCCAGTGACAACCTGGGCGGCCAGTTCCTTCACCCTCTGCCGAGCCTGTTCCGGCGTCCAGGCTGGATACGCGCCAATATGCACCCACTTTTTGACTGCGGCTCGGCCCTTGCCGTAGCGGTAGGTGTAATAAAACGATACCTTGCCGATTTCACTGACCCGGATGGCCAGCCCCGGCAGCTCATCATCAAAGAAGTGCTGGCGCTTGCCTGTGGCGGTGACGGATTCGATGTTTCTTTTGGTCAATTT
>DOMU01000193.1 GCA_003509305.1 Desulfobulbaceae bacterium
GTCGTCGCCGAAATTATAAAATAGTTTCTTTATGACTTTCTGACGCCTTGCTTGCGGCTAAGATACCGTAAGCAAGGCGTTTTTTAGCGAGGACGACACGATGAGGGATATTATCACGCTTGCCTGTGGGTCGTGTAAGCGGCGGAATTATACGACAACGAAAAACAAAAAGAATACCCCGAACAAACTTGAGTTCAAAAAGTATTGCGCATTTTGCCGTACTCATACGCCTCATAAAGAGACAAAATAATAGCGATACAGGCCAGTAGCTCTAATGGTAGAGCACCGGACTCCAAATCCGGGTGTTGGGGGTTCGAGTCCCTCCTGGCCTGCCATAAATTCGTTTAGGTTTTATTATGGCCGGGAAGGAACAGCGAAATAGCAAAAACGCGAAAGGCGCCGAGAAGGAAAAAGGCGAAGGTGTCTCGATTGGGCGGTTTGTACGGGAGGTGCGTAATGAATTCGGCAAAATTGTATGGCCGAGCCGAAAAAACACCCTCCGTCTCGCCGGTGTCGTTTTGCTGATGACCGTGGTCATGTCTCTGTATCTTGGTGTGGTGGATTTTTTGCTTGGTAGTTTAGTGTCGAAGATTTTGTAAAATTGCCGGCAAAAACGTTCAGCGAGAGATTAATGTCAAAGCATTGGTATATTCTTCAGGTGCATTCCGGTTTTGAAGATAAGGTTAAAACCGCGCTTGAAGAACGTATAAAAAATGAAAGGCTGGGTGATTCCTTTGGAGACATTCTTGTTCCCACGGAGCAGGTTGTTGAAATGATCAAGGGTTCGCGTCGGACCTCGTCGCGGCGCTTTTTCCCGGGCTATATGCTGGTTAATATGGAATTGGACGACCGGACATGGCATCTGCTGCACGAGAATATGCCGAGAGTTATCGGCTTTGTCGGCGATGACAGGAATCCAACGCCTCTTGCCGACGATGAGGCCGCAAAAATTATTGGTCGGGTTCAGGATTATTCCGAACGGCCCCGTCCCAAAGTGATATTCGGTGTTGGTGATAAGGTGCGGGTAATTGATGGGCCTTTCACGAATTTTCAAGGGAGGGTCGATGAGGTTTTCCCTGACAAGGGGCGGCTTAAGGTCATGGTTACAATTTTTGGCCGTGAAACCCCAGTCGAGTTGGAGTTTGTCCAAGTAGCGATTTGACATATTGGATGTTTTTTAAGTGTTTTTAGTTTTTATCGGTCGTGTAATAAATCCGGAGCAGAACAGTGGCGAAGAAAATTACAGCATATGTGAAATTGCAGATTCCGGCGGGTAAGGCCAATCCTTCGCCGCCGGTCGGACCGGCGTTGGGTCAACATGGCGTCAATATCATGGAGTTTTGCAAAGCTTTCAACGCGAAAACGCAGACGCTTGGCGATACGATCATTCCGGTTGTGATCACGGTATATCAGGATCGTTCCTTCACCTTCATCACCAAAACGCCTCCGGCGCCGATATTGTTGCTGAAGGCGGTGGGTAAACAGAAAGGTTCGAGCAATCCTAAGGCTGATCGTATTGCCGAAGTGACCCGTGCTCAGATCCGGGAAATTGCCGAAACCAAATTGCCTGACCTGAACGCTTATGATGTGGACAGTGCCATGCGGATCATCGAAGGTACAGCGCGCAGTGCGGGAATTACAGTAGTTGATTGATTTTATTTTTACTGCTTGCGGTGTTTGTGGGCCAGCAAAGTAGGAGGCGGAGATGCCGAAACACGGAAAACGGTTTGAAAACAGCAGGAAGGATTTTGATAAGTCTCAGCAGCACACTCTTGCCGAAGGGATTGCCTGGGTTCTTAAAATGAGCAGTGTGAAATTCGACGAGACAGTGGAGATTGCCATGAAACTTGGTGTTGATCCACGTCATGCCGATCAGATGATTCGTTCGTCGGTGGTGTTGCCTCATGGCACAGGCAAGGTAACGCGCGTGTTAGTCTTTGCCAAAGGCCCGAAAGAGGCTGAAGCGCGGGATGCCGGTGCCGATTATGTCGGTGCCGATGATTTAGTGGAAAAAATTCAGGGCGGATGGCTGGAATTCGATAAAACGGTAGCCACGCCGGATATGATGGGTACAGTGGGCAAGATCGGACGGATACTCGGTCCGCGCAATCTCATGCCTAACGCTAAATTAGGCACGGTAACCTTCGATCTGGCGGGAGTGATCAAAGACATCAAATCGGGCAAAGTCGATTTCAAAGTGGATAAAGCTGGCATTATTCATGCTGGTGTTGGCAAAGTCTCGTTTGGCGAGGAAAAACTGGTTGAAAATATTCGTGTCTTTGTCGAAAAGATTATCCAATTGAAGCCGCCAACCAGCAAGGGTATTTATGTCCGGTCAGTCGCGCTTGCCTCGACCATGGGACCGGGTGTGAAACTTGATCCTGTGCAGGTTCGTTCGTTGTAAAGAAAATTGGCTTGGGTCGAAGACAGCGGGTACGGGAGTTTAATTGTGTCTTTCGAGAGACAGCCTGCCGAGACTGTATGATAGCATATTTTTGATGGTATCCCTGTTTTCGTAAAGATAAATCTGAAAAAGGGAGGTTACAGTTGAATCGTGATGAAAAGGCTTCAATTATCAGTGAACTGAGTGGCTCGTTCGGCAAGAGTAAGTTTGCCGTTGTCGCTGATTATTGTGGCTTGACCGTTTCTCAGTTGCAGAATATCCGGATTGAATTGCGGAAATGTGACGCGGAAATCAGAGTTGCTAAAAACACCTTTTTGAAGCGGGCGGTTGCCGATACGCCCAGTTCCTGTCTGATCGAAGATTTCTCCGGGACGACGGCGGTGATACTGGCATATTCTGACCCGGTTGGGCCAGCGAAGGTGGTGGCCAATTTCGCGGGAGACAATGAAAAATTTGTCATTCGCAGCGCTGTACTCGAAGGTGAGCGCATTACGGCGGACGGCTTGCAGGCCCTATCGAAATTGCCGAGCCGGGAAGTTCTGCTTGGACAGCTTCTTTCGGTGATGAATGCCGTGCCTACAGGATTGGTTCGGGTTCTGTCTGGTGTGCCGCGTACCTTTTTGTATGCGCTTCAGGCCATCGGCGACAAGAAATCGGCGTCTGATAACTAAAATCAATTGCAGAGGATTACAAAAATGGCTGTTACCAAAGATGATGTCATAGAGTTTATCGCCAATATGTCGGTTCTTGAGCTTTCTTCTCTGATTAAGGAACTGGAGGAAAAGTTCGGGGTTTCCGCCGCCGCTCCTGTAGCCGTCGCGGCTATGGCCGCCTCTGGCGGTGAAGCTGCCGCCGCGGTCGAGGAAAAGACCGAATTTGATGTTATCCTGGCTGATGCTGGTGGTGAGAAAATCAAGGTCATCAAAGAAGTACGCGCTATTACCGGGCTTGGTTTGAAAGAAGCCAAAGATCTGGTCGAAGGGGCGCCGCAGACCCTGAAAGAAGGTGTTACCAAAGATGAAGCCGCCGATATGAAAGCGAAAATTGAGGCGGTTGGCGGTAAGGTCGAAATAAAATAGTGTGCCAGCCGTTTCTGGCTTGAGCATCGTTTCTTTGTAAGCGACACGCCGCGGTGGAATGCCGAGGAGTGTCGCTTTTTCTGCTGTTGTCTTTCTTCAGTGCGGGCTATTTGGATGAAAATGGTCTTGTCGCCTGATTTTTTCGTTGTAGTCAAAGACTTTTTCGGATGAAAGGTTTTCCGCGCGACCGCCGGAAAAGAGGAAATTATTTCATTCTGAACAAGGGGCGTATCCGTCCGCATTCGTGCCCGTATTCCCAATCGGATAGGCGTGTGGAAAATATTGAACATGAATTGCGCATGGAACGGGGAACTTGAGGAGCAATATGGAACGAGTCAGAAAAAATTTTGCGAGTGCGAAAAGTGTTATTGAGCCGCCACATCTCATTTCCATGCAGAGTGAGTCCTACGAGAAGTTCCTGCAGATGAACTGTGCTCCTGAGGAAAGAGAGGATGTGGGGTTGCAGGGTATTCTTAAAAGCATATTCCCCATCAAAGACAAAAGTGTCAACGAACAATGTTCCCTCGAGTTCGTGCGTTACAGATTCGGCGCGCCCAAATATACCGTCAGAGAGTGCCTGCAACGTGGCATGACCTATGAGGCGCCGATTAAAATTGTCGTGCGGTTGATATCGAACGATGTCGATTCGGAGACCCAGGTTTCGACGGTGCGGGACATCAAAGAGCAGGAGGTCTTTTTAGGTTCCATTCCCCTAATGACCGGTGATGGAGTGTTCGTTGTCAACGGCACCGAACGGGTAATCGTCTCTCAGCTTCAGCGCTCTCCCGGTCTTTTTTTTACACACGACGGCGGAAAAAATCATTCAAGTGGCAAGTTGCTCTATTCGGCGCGGATTATTCCGGTACGAGGATCATGGATTGATCTGGAATTCGATGGTAAGGATATCCTGCATGTGCGTATCGACCGTCGCCGTAAATTTCCCGTAACCACACTGTTGCAAGCCCTGGGCTATAGCCGCCAGGAGTTGCTCGAGATTTTCTATCCAGTGCAGACTGTGCGCTGCCGCTTTCTCGAATCCGCGCCGTTGCCCGTTTCGGAAATAGAATTATCGGAAGAAACGCCAGACAACGAGGAAGCCGATGTGCTGAGTCAGGTTCCCCCGCGGGTGGATGTTGAATTCTTCCTCGAAATCAAAAAGGATTCCATCCTGGGGCAAAAACTTGAATTTGATCTGATCAGTCCGGTCGATGGCGAAGTTATTGCTAAAAAAGGCCGCAAANNGGCATCAAAGAGATCAAAGTTGTCCGAGAATCGGTCATTGGCAAAGTCCTTGCCATTCCAGTAAAGGATGAAAAAAACGGTTTGACGATTGACAGCAACGTTGAGATCACTGAAACCCTTCTGGAAACGCTTTTGGCAGCGAGGATCGACGAATTCCAGATATTGGGCATTGACGGCGTTGCCTATTCCGATTCGTTCAGCAAGACACTGGCCGTCGATAAGATCAACAAACCGGAAAATGCCTTAATCGATATTTATCGCCGGATGCGTCCATCGAGTCCACCGACAATTGATGTGGCGAACAAAGTCTTTTACGATATGTTCTTCAATCCGGACCTGTATGATCTTTCCGAAGTCGGGCGCTACAAAATCAACGCCCGGCTTGGCCTGGATGTGGATATCTCGCATCGCGCTCTGACGAAAGAAGATATTTTATATTCAGTCCGGCATCTGGTGCGTTTGAGTGACCAGCAGGGCGTGATTGATGACATCGATCATCTGGGCAATCGTCGTGTCCGCACGGTTGGCGAGCTGGTGGAAAATCAGTATCGCATGGGTCTGGTGCGTATGGAGCGGGCTATCAAAGAGCGGATGGCCATTCAGGACATTGATACGCTCATGCCTAATGAATTGGTCAACCCCAAGCCGATTACCGCCGCGCTGAAGGAATTTTTCGGTTCCAGCCAGCTTTCCCAGTTTATGGACCAGACCAACCCGTTGTCGGAAGTCACTCACAAACGGCGTTTAAGCGCTTTGGGACCGGGAGGCCTGTCACGCGAACGCGCCGGCTTTGAGGTGCGCGACGTGCATCCGACCCACTACGGGCGCATTTGTCCGGTAGAAACGCCAGAAGGGCCAAACATCGGTCTGATCGTTTCTTTGGCGACCTATGCCCGCATCAATCCCTACGGCTTCATCGAAACACCATACCGTAAAGTGGTGGAGCGAAAGATATCTGATGACGAGCCGCAGTATCTGTCTGCGTTGCAAGAGCAGAATCAGACCATTGCCCCGGCCCTGACGCCGGTGACGGCCGATGGTTTCCTCGCCGAAGGCAATCTGATCGCCCGCGAGGACGAGGAGGTCATCACCACCGTCGCCGATAAGGTCACCTATATGGACATCGCGCCAAATCAGTTGGTTAGTATCGCGGCGTCTTTGATCCCCTTTCTCGAAAACGATGACGCCAACCGCGCCCTGATGGGGTCGAACATGCAGCGTCAGGCGGTGCCGCTTCTCGTGCCCCAGGCGCCGTTGGTCGGCACGGGCATGGAAAGTTATGTGGCCAGAGATTCCGGGGCCTGTCTGTTGAGCGCCGGAGATGGCATGGTCGAGCAGGTCGATGCCAATCGGATTGTCGTTCGTTATGACCAGCCCGGCACCGATGGCTGGGAAACCGGCGTGGCCGTTTACCATCTTGGTAAATATAAGAAATCGAACCAGAACACCTGCTTTAACCAGCGCCCCCTGATTTTGCCGGGCACGCGGGTGGCGAAAGGCACGGTGCTGGCCGATGGCCCATCCTGTGAACAGGGTGAACTGGCTTTGGGACGCAACGTCACCATCGCGTTTATGCCGTGGCGCGGCTTTAACTTCGAGGATTCGATTCTCATTAATGAGCGCCTGCTGAAAGAGGATACCTTCACCTCGGTGCACATCGAAGTGTTCGAAACGATGGCGCGCGATACCAAATTGGGGAAGGAGGAAATCACCCGCGACATACCGAACGTCAGCGAAGAGACACTGAGGAATCTCGACGATTCCGGCATCATCCGCATCGGTGCCGAGGTCAAGGCTGGCGATACGCTGGTCGGCAAGGTAACGCCCAAAGGCGAGTCGGTTTTGTCGCCGGAGGAAAAACTCTTGCGGGCGATTTTCGGCGAGAAGGCACATGACGTGAAGGATTCTTCGTTGCGGGTGCCGCCGGGGATCACCGGCGTGGTTATCGACGCCAAGGTCTTTTCAAGAAAAGGTGTGGACAAAGACGAACGCGCTCTGCGCATCGAAGAGCTGGAAATCGAAAAGCTAGAAGCCGATAAAAAGGATGAGCTGAACAGCCTCGAGCGCGGTGTTTGCCGGGAGATCGGTGAGATCATGCGCGGCAAGGTGGCGAAAACTGATATTTATGCCAGTGACGGCAGCCTTCTGATCAAGCAGGGTAAACGGATTGACTGGGAAGTGGACGCTGTCCACGCTGCCAAACCGGTTAAAAAAGCCGAATCGGAGGCAGATAACGCCAAGACGAAAGAAGGGGCGAAAAAGGAGAAAAAATCCAGCGGCGTGGGTGACATTCCTTTGCGGATTGGTTTTGCTGGCCTGCAGGCGGTTGAATTTTCCGGACGAGCCGATTTTGAAGAACGGATTGATGCCGCTTATCAGCGGCACGATAAACAGGCCAAGACGATCATTGAACGCTACGACGGCGTCATCGAGCGGATGCGCAAAGGCGACGATCTGACACCCGGCGTTGTTAAAATGGTCAAGGTTTATGTCGCCACCAAACGCAAACTATCGGTAGGTGACAAAATGGCGGGGCGACACGGCAACAAGGGTGTTGTCTCCCGTTTGTTACCAGAAGAAGATATGCCTTTTTTCACCGACGGTCGGGCGGTTGACCTGGTGCTGAATCCGCTGGGCGTGCCTTCGCGCATGAATATCGGCCAGGTGTTGGAGGTGCATCTGGGATTCGCCGCAAAAAAACTCGGTGAGCAACTGGAAGCATTGGGGCGTCAGCAGGCAGTTCAGTTGATTCGGAAAAAATTGCAGGCCATTTATTCCGAAGCTGAATGCGAGAAGATCACCACCGGGAAAAGTGATCAAGAGCTGATCGAATGGGCGCGTGCATGCAAGGACGGTCTGCACATGGCGACGCCAGTATTCGATGGCGCCGAGGAAGGAGAAATCCAGGCGTTGCTCAAAGAAGCGGGTGTCGATGAAATTGGACAAAGCCAGTTGTACGATGGCCTGACTGGCGAACCTTTTGCCAACCGCGTCACGGTCGGCGTCATGTATATGCTGAAATTACATCATCTTGTCGACAACAAAATTCACGCCCGCTCCACCGGTCCCTACTCGCTGGTGACGCAGCAGCCGNNCAAGGCGCAGTTTGGCGGCCAGCGGTTAGGCGAGATGGAGGTCTGGGCCATGGAAGCCTACGGCGCCGCCTATATCCTGAAAGAATTCCTGACCGTTAAATCAGACGATGTCGAAGGCCGGACCACCATGTACGAGCGGATTGTCAAAGGCGACAATTTCCTCACTACCGGCCTGCCTGAATCTTTCCATGTTTTAGTTAAGGAATTACAGGGTCTGTGTCTGAATATGGAACTTATCGAAGACGAGCCGGTGAAGATTTCCGGCAAGGGCAAGAGAGGGAAAAATGCCCCGATTGAGAGCACGAAAGTGGCTGCCGGAGTACAATCGACTGATACGAAAGCACCCGATGATGGTAAGCGTGACAAGGGATTGCCGCTCGCCTGATGCTTGGTCAAGCGCGGGAAGATTAAAAAATTTCCGCACTGGTTCAAAAGGGTGGTTTGCCACAGTGGCATGAGCAATGCGGCGTGAGGCAAACCACCGGACGCTCCGCGCAAAGATATTGATAAGAGGTGTTTCGTGGAAGATTTGTACAATTTTTTTCAGAAACCAAAAGTCGCCACCAAATTCAAAAGTGTTCGTATTTCCCTGGCTTCGCCGGAGCGGATTCACGACTGGTCGCATGGCGAGGTGAAAAAGCCGGAAACCATCAACTACCGCACCTTCAAGCCGGAGCGTGATGGTCTGTTCTGTGCCAAGATTTTCGGCCCGGTCAAGGACTTTGAGTGCAACTGCGGCAAGTACAAGCGCATGAAGCACCGTGGCGTCGTCTGTGAAAAGTGTGGCGTTGAGGTTATCCAATCAAAGGTGCGCCGCGAACGTCTCGGCCATATCGAACTGGCGGCTCCGGTCGCCCATATCTGGTTCCTCAAGAGCCTGCCCTCGAAGATCGGGGCTGTGCTCGATATGACCTTGAAGCAGCTTGAAAAAATCCTCTACTTCGAGCAGTACGCCGTGGTCGAACACGATGCGGATCTGGTGAAAAATGACCCGGAGCTGGCCGTTGGCGCCTTGCTCACCGAGGAAAAATACCGACAGAAAAGAGAAGAACTGAGGGAGCATTTCGAGGCTTTCGACGCTGGCCGCGCCAAGTTGCCGCCGTTCAAGGTCGGCATCGGCGCCGAGGCTATCCGCAAGCTGCTGGCCGATACCAAACTAGAGGCCTTGTCGAAACAGTTGCGCGAAGAAATGTCAGCGACCAGTTCGCAGACGAAGCGTCAGAAGCTGGGTAAACGTTTGCAAGTGATCGAGGCGTTCAAAGATTCCGGCAATCGCCCGGAATGGATGATTCTCGAAGTTATTCCGGTGTTGCCGCCGGATCTGCGTCCATTGGTGCCGCTTGAAGGCGGGCGTTTTGCCACCAGTGATCTCAACGACCTGTACCGCCGCGTGATCAACCGGAACAACCGCCTGAAGCGCCTTCTGGAACTGGATGCGCCGGAAATCATCATCCGCAATGAAAAAAGGATGTTGCAGGAAGCTGTCGATGTCCTGTTCGACAATGGGCGGCGCGGTCGCGTCATTACCGGTGCCAATAAGAGGCCATTGAAATCGCTGTCCGACATGTTGAAAGGCAAGCAGGGACGGTTCCGGCAGAATCTGCTCGGCAAGCGTGTCGATTATTCCGGGCGCTCGGTCATCGTTGTTGGCCCGCATCTGCGTCTACATCAATGCGGCATCCCGAAGAAAATGGCGCTCGAGCTGTTCAAGCCTTTTATTTATAACCGGCTTGAGCGCAAAGGTTATGTGACGACCATCAAAAGCGCCCGCAAAATGGTCGAAAAGGAATCGAAAGAGGTCTGGGACGTCCTGGAAGAGGTGGTCACCGAATATCCGGTCATCCTCAACCGCGCCCCGACTTTACATCGCCTCGGTATGCAGGCCTTCGAGGCGCTTTTGATCGAGGGAAAAGCGATTCAACTCCATCCTTTGGTCTGTGCCTCTTTCAATGCCGATTTCGACGGTGACCAGATGGCCGTACATGTGCCTTTGTCAGTGGAGGCACAGGTCGAAGCGCGGGTGTTGATGATGTCCACGAACAATATTCTGTCGCCAGCCAACGGCGAGCCAATCATTATCCCATCGCAGGATATTGTTCTCGGTCTCTACTACATGACCCGTGAGCGTATTAACGTCGCCGGTGAAGGCAAGATGTTTTCGAGTGTCGATGAGGCGCGCATCGCCTACGACTACAACGAGGTACATTTGCAGGCGGGAATCAAGGTGCGCCGCGATGGAGTGCTCGTGGAAACCACCATGGGTCGTATCCTGCTTGGTGAAATTTTGCCGCAGGAGGTGCCGTTTTCCGAAATCAACCGGGTCATGACGAAAAAAGCGCTGGCTCAGCTCATTGATTATACCTACCGTAAGGCCGGCACCAAAGAGACGGTTATCCTTGCCGACCGCTTGAAAGATGTGGGCTACGAGTACGCCACCCGCGCCGGCATCTCCATTTGCATCAACGACATCAAAATTCCGAAAGAGAAAAAACGGCTTATCACACGTGCTGAGCACGAGGTTCAGGATGTGGAGCAGCAGTACAACGACGGTATCATCACCGCCGGTGAAAAGTATAATAAAGTTGTTGACCTGTGGTCTAAGGTCACCGATGAGATCACCGACGCGATCATGAAGGGCATTGAAACCGAGCCTTTCATTGACCGCGACGGTAAGACGGTGATGGGCGACAGCTTTAACTCGATCTTCATGATGGCTGATTCCGGAGCGCGTGGCTCGCGTGATCAGATTCGCCAGTCGGCTGGTATGCGCGGCCTGATGGCCAAGCCATCAGGCGCCATCATCGAGACGCCGATCAAGGCGAATTTCCGCGAAGGGTTGGGTGTGCTTGAGTACTTCATCTCCACCCACGGCGCCCGCAAAGGACTGGCTGACACGGCTCTGAAAACCGCCAACTCTGGCTATCTGACCAGGCGCCTCGTTGATGTCGCCCAGGAGTCAACCATCGTCGAGCGCGATTGCGAAACCCTTGACGGCATGATCGCCGAACCGCTGGTTGATGATGGCGGCGTGACCATCGTCCAGCTCGGCGACCGCATCCTGGGCCGTGTCGCCCTCGGTGATATCTGTGATCCTTATTCCGGCGAGGTTCTCGTTGAGGATGGGCAGGAAATCACTGAAGAGCGGGTGGCGAAAATCAACGAAGCCGGCATCGACCGCGTACATATCCGTTCGGTACTCACCTGCCGCTCTCGGCGCGGTGTTTGCGCCGCCTGTTATGGCCGTGATTTGGGACGCGGCCATATGGTCAATATTGGCGAGGCGGTCGGCGTTATTGCCGCCCAATCAATCGGTGAGCCTGGCACGCAGTTGACGATGCGTACCTTCCACACCGGNNTGCGTACCTTCCACATCGGCGGCAGTGCCAGGCACATTGAGCGGGCGGAGGTCAAGAGCCTTCGCGACGGCAAAATCGGATTTAAAAACCTGCGTTTTGTCGTCAATGCCGATGGCGTCAAAGTGGTTATGAATCGTAATGCCCAGGTCGTGATGTTTGACAAACTCGATCTGGTGAGGGAGCGCTTCCGCGTACCGTATGGGGCGCTGTTGCGAGTTTCTGACGGTGACGTGGTCGAAGTGGG
>DOMU01000212.1 GCA_003509305.1 Desulfobulbaceae bacterium
CGCCGTTTCATCGGCCATCTCGTCTTCGTTATTGATGTAGGTCAGGCCGACATTTAACACCGGCGGCATGGCATTCAGGCTATCGACAAGTTTTTCCATGGCGGCGAGCGACTTCGCCTCGAGCACGGCGACGAGATGGCCCTGGGCGTCTTCGCCGTGCAGCTCGACACCGGCCATGGCGCTTATTTGCCGCCGCGCCACGCCGGTTTCCTCTGGTTTGACGCTGATCACAACTCCGGCGATGGGCATGATAATTACTCCGATGAAGGGTTTGGTATCCGACTGCTTTCCTCGTCTGTTGATGAAGCTATCATGCCTGCCCAGATTTTAGGGAGCACTTCTTTGATTTCAAAAACCATGGCAAGAGTGGCGGGGCCAAACCAAGATAGCGGCGGTTAGCGTATCGCCACTACCCTGGTTTGGTTGATGAAATGAGAGAGGTTTTATACCAAATACGGTTGCAAAGCCTGCGGGCCGGAGACCCGTTTCACCTGCACGGCGCAGATTTTAAATTCCGGCTCCTTTGAGGCGGCGTCGACGGCGTCAATCGTCACCTTGTTGATCAGCCGGTCAGGATGCTGGTCGTGCCAGTAGACGAAGACCATGCCTTCCATCGGCCCATCCAGTACCTTTGCGGGCAGGATGTTGACGCCGCGCCGCGATTTCACCTCGACCATATCGTTCGGCTGGATACCCATGCGCCCGGCGTCTTTCGGGTTGATTTCGACGTAGGCGTAGGGATTGGCCCGCAGCAATTCCGGAATCCGGCCGGTCATCGACATGGTATGCCAATGATCGACAATGCGCCCGGTGGAGAGATAGAACGGATACTCGGCATCCGGCACCTCTTCCGGCGCCCCCTGATCACGCAGCCAGATCCACAGCGTGCGGTCGGCGTGGCCCGGTCCGTAAAACTGGTAAGGCAGATCGTTTTTCGATTCCAGGTCAGCCATCGGGTCACGGCCCTTGACAAACTTCTTTACCGCGCCGCCGGTTTTGGCGAAGGCCTCGGTCGGCGCCGGCCACTGGACGCCGTCAGCCATCTCCGCCATCACTTCATAGGTGGCGCCGCGCAAATCGTTATCGCGGCCCGCCGTCATCTTCTGGGTGTATTCCTCCCAGATCGCTTTCGGCAGAGCGTAGCCTTCCTCGAGGCCATCGAAGGTTTTTACACAGTGGGCGATGACCGGATCGGCCAGCTTTTCCGCGAGCTTTTTCGTCCATTCGCGGATGATCCACACTTCCGGTTTGGCCTGGCCGGGGGGATTAACCGCCTTCTTCGTCAACTGCGAGCGCCGCTCGGTGCAGCCGTAGACGCCGGTCTTTTCAAAATGAAAGGCGGTCGGCAAAACCAGATTGGCGTGCTGGGTGGTCAGCGTCGGGAAAATATCGGTGCAGACGATGAAATTGTCTTCCCGTTTGAAGCCGGGTTCGTACTTGCTTAAGTTGGGCAGACTCTGGGCTGGCGAGGTGCAGTTGATCCATATGGCTTTGATCTTGCCGTCGTTCAGCGCCTCGAACATGGCCATGGTGTGCAGGCCGCCGCCGTCCGGGATGCGCCCGTTTGGGATGCCCCAGGCCGCTTCCACCTGGTTGCGCATCTTCTCGTTTTCGATAGGTCGGTGGCCCGGCAGGATGTGACAGAGACCGCCGGCCTCACGGACACCGCCGCAGGCGTTTGGCTGGCCGGTGAGCGACAGGCTGTCGGCGCCATCTTTCATCAACTGGCCGGTAAGAATATGCAGATTGTGCACGAGGTTGTTGGCGAAAACGCCCTGCTTGCGCTGATTCAGGCCCATTGTCCACATGCTGACCGTACCCTTCGAGGTGGCAAACCAGCGGGCCACCTGGCGCACATCATCCGGGGTGAAGACGCCGCCACATATGCGGGCGACTTCCTCCGGCGTGTATTTGCTTAGTTGAGCGCGATAGGCTTCCAGATCAACAACATCGGTGCCCTTGTGGAAGGTGGCGTATTTCTTGATGAAATCCTCGTCATAGAGTTTTTCTTCCAGGATGACGTGGGCCATGCCGTTCAACAGCGCCAGATCGGTGCCGGGTTTGAATTGCAGATGCTTATCGGCAATGCGCGAGGTCTGCGAGATGCGCGGATCAACGTTGATCACCTTGACCGTGTCCGGGTTGTCGAGTTTTCGGCGCATGATGCGGCGGAACAAAACCGGATGCGCCTCAGCGGTGTTCGAGCCGATGATGAAAAAGCAGAAGGCCTTTTCGATGTCGGCATAACCACCGATTGGTTCGTCGGCGCCAAAAGAAGTCTGGTAGCCGCCGACGGCGGAGGCCATGCACAGGCGTGGATTGCCCTCGACGTTGTTCGAGCGCAGGCCGCCACGCATAATTTTCTGGAAGAGGTAGGTTTCCTCGGTCAGGGCCTGGCCGCTGCCGTAGTAAGCGACGGCGCCGCCTCCCCCGCCTTTATAGGCTTTGGCGAAGGCGTCGGCGGCCAGATCGATGGCCTTATCCCAGGAAATCTCCTGGAATTTGTCGGTCTTTTTCGCCCGGTAGAGCGGTTTGGTCAGACGGTCGGGATGTTGCATACACTTCCAGAAATTCATCCCTTTCATACACAGATAACCAAAATTGGTGCGGGCCTCCGGGATACCGCGCAGGCCAATGGGCTGGCCGTTTCTCACGCCCAGTTCCAAACGGCAGCCGACACCGCAGAGACGGCAACTGCCACGGTGCCAACTGACGCCGGTGTCGGCGTTTTTTGCCTCGGCCAGACTGAAGGGCAGTTGGATACCGACACAGGAAGCGGCGGATAAAGCGGCGGCCTTTTTGATGAAATCACGTCGGGTCTGATTCATGGCATTTCCTCCAGGCTTATGGTTTAGCGGCGAAGGTATGGGGAACGTGGCATTGCCAGCAGGTTTTATCTTGCGGGCATTTGGTCATCTGGTCGGCGTGGCAGGCGGCGCAGGCGTCGCGCGGTGGTGTCAGCGCGAAATTCTCAAAACCGCCGTGGCACTGATAGCATTTAACCATGGCCAGGCCATGTTGTGAATCGTACCACTCTTTTTCCACCTGCGGCGTTGCCTCCTTGTGGCATTCGGCGCAGTCGACGAGCATCTCCTGGGCCGAAAGTTCCGGGTGGCTTGGCGCCGTTTTGACGGCTTTTTCTGCCGGCGCCGCCAACGCCAGGCCGGAGAACAGCAGGCCGGCGGCCAGGATGGCGACAATCTTCATGCGGATTCCTGTTTTCACGTTTTCCCTCCTCCTGAGAAAAGTAATGGATGAGTCGAGCAATGCATCGATGCTTACACCATATGCTTTGAAATATCAACACCTTAACAATAAAGGTTCATGGTGCGGCGAACTCACCGCGAAGGGACAATATCGCCTTGGCGAAACGAATAAAAAAATAATTAAAAACAATATGTTGAGTTGAAAAACGGTCATGGTTTACGGTCGGATCCGTCGCTTCCGCCTGGCGCTTTCCGATAAAAAACTTGCCGCGCCGTCGGCTCTTCGGGTAGGTTCGCTGGTTATTTTACTGCCGGGGAAGACCCGATTCTTTGAAAAATATTGCTGTTCAGGCGCTTTGCGGAGGGTGCGGTGACGAAAATCAGTGAAAGAACATTATGGCTGTCGGGTAACGAGGCAATCGCCTTGGGCGCCTGGGAAGCTGGGGTGACGGTGGCTTCCGGTTATCCGGGGACACCTTCGACGGAGATACTCGAAACGCTGTCCACCTACGACGGCGTCTATACCGAGTGGGCGCCGAACGAAAAGGTTGGACTCGAAGTGGCGGTCGGTGCCAGCGTGGCCGGGGCCAGGGCGATGGCGACGATGAAGCATGTCGGCGTCAACGTTGCCGCCGACCCGCTCTTTACCGCATCCTATATCGGCGTGCGCGGCGGTTTAGTGCTGGTTACCGCCGACGATCCGTNNCACTCGTCGCAGAACGAGCAGGACAACCGCAACTACGCCCTGGCCGCCAAACTGCCGATGCTGGAACCATCCGACCCAGCGGAGGCCAAGGCCATGTTGCTTGAGGCCTTTCGCCTCAGCGAGGAACTCGATGCGCCAGTCATGCTGCGCATCACCAGCCGCGTCGCCCATGTCAAAGGCGTGGTTCCTCTTGGCCAGCGCCGGACACCGCCGGAATGCGCGCTGCAAAAAGACCCGGCCAAGATGGTTATGCTGCCGGCCATGGCCCGCAAGCGCCGCGTGGCGGTTGAAGAACGTATGCAACGCGCCGCCGTTATCGCCAATGAAACGCCGCTGAATCGTATCGAACCGGGCCAGGGGCAGCGCGGTTTCATCTGCGGCGGCGTCTCGTATCTTTATGTCAGAGAAGCCTTCCCGGAGGCGCCGGTGCTGAAGTTGGGTCTGACCTGGCCCTTGCCGGACGATCTGATCCGTCGCTTCGCCGCCTCGGTTGAGGAAGTTGTTGTTGTCGAGGAACTCGATCCTTTTCTTGAACGGCATGTCAAAACACTGGGCATCGCCTGCCAGGGCAAAAACATTATCCCCAATCGCGGTGAACTGAATACCGATATCCTTTTCGCCGCTTTGGCCCCGGAACGCTCCGCCAAGGGGTTCGCCGCCATTGATCTGCCGCCACGCCCGCCGAATATGTGCGCCGGTTGCCCGCATCGCGGCATCTTCCACAACCTGAAGCGCCTGAAGGTCTTTGTTTCCGGCGATATTGGCTGCTACACACTGGGCGCCTTGCCGCCGCTGTCCAGCATGGATACCTGCGTCTGCATGGGGGCGTCGGTCACCGTCGCCCACGGCATGATGAAGGCTTTGGGCGCGGGCGCTCACGACAAGGTGGTCTCGGTAATCGGCGAGTCGACCTTCATCCATTCCGGCATCACCGGCCTTATCAACACGGTGTATAACAACAGCGCCGCGACGCTCGTTATTCTCGATAACCGCACCACGGCTATGACCGGTCACCAGGAGAATCCGGCCAGCGGTCACACCATCAAAGGTGAACCGGCTCATCAGTTGGATATCGAAACCCTGTGCCGGGCGGTCGGTGTGCCTCATATCTATGTGGTCAATCCCCATGACATTGACGCCAGCTATAAAACGTTGAAGGAGGCCATTGCTCTCGCCGAACCGTCGGTGGTCATTGCCAAGGCCCCCTGCGTGCTGCTGCCGGAGATGCGCAAACGCCCAATCAGGCCCTACAGCACCAATCAGCAAAATTGCGCCGGCTGCATGTCCTGCGTCAGACTTGGTTGCCCGGCCATCAGCTGGACGCCTTTCGCAGACGGTGAGGCGGAAGGGCGCGGCTACAAGGCCACTCAGAAAGGGCTGGCCAGGATCGATGAAAGCATGTGTAATGACTGCGGCCAGTGCGCGGCGGTTTGTAAGTTCGAGGCTATTTCCCACCGGGAGGAGACGAAATGAAAGCGGGCAATATTCTTTTCACCGGTGTTGGTGGCCAGGGTATCCTTTTGGCCAGCGAGCTGACGGCGCTGACGCTTTTGGCGGCGGGTTTTGACGCGAAAAAGAGCGAAGTGCATGGCATGGCCCAGCGCGGCGGCTCGGTGACGGCGCAGTTGCGCTTTGGCGAGCGTGTCTATGCGCCGCTGATTGCCATCGGCACCGTCGATGTTCAGGTGGCGTTTGAGATGATGGAAGCGGCGCGCTATCTGCCCTATTTGCGCCCAGGTTGCACGGTGGTTGTCAATACCCAGAAAATTCTGCCGCCGGCGGTGGCCACTGGCCAGACCAGCTATCCCGCCGACATTCTCGAAACCTTGGCGGCGCAAAAGATACACTGCCTCCGCCTTGACGCTTTCGAGATGGCGCGCCAGGTCGGGGAAGTAAAAACCGCCAATGTGGTCATGGTTGGCGCCTTGTCCGGGCTTTTACCGGTCGATGCCGCCGTTTTTGAACAAAATATCGCCGCCCGCGTACCGGCGAAATTCAAGGAAGTCAACATCGAAGCCTTTCGCCGCGGGCGTGCCGTCAGCGCCTGAGGCGTGAGAATATGGCTGGTTTCATCGACATCCATACCCACGCCTTCCCGGATGACATCGCCGCCACCACCGTCGCCCATCTGGCCGAAGAAGCGCATATCCCGGCCTGGGCCGACGGCACGGTGGCCGGTCTCATCGCCTCAATGGATGAGGCTGGCGTCGGGAAAGCGGTGGTCTGTTCGATTGCCACCAGGCCAAAGCAATTCGCGACGATTCTCGCCTGGTCAAAATCCATCCGCGGCGAGCGGCTGATTCCCTTCCCGTCGCTGCACCCACACGACGAGCATCTGCCCGGGCATCTGCGTGAAATCATCGACGCCGGTTTCCGCGGCGTCAAAATGCACTCCTACTACCAGAACTACGATCTCGACGATCCCGCTCTCGACGAATTTCACGGCGCTCTGGCCGAAGCCGGGCTGATCCTTGTCATCCACGCCGGTTTCGATTTCGCCTTCGCCCGCATCCGCCGCGCCGATCCACTGCGCATCGTCGCAACCTGCCGCCGTTTCCCAAAACTGAAGCTGATTGCCACTCATATGGGTGGCTGGGGGGATTGGGACGAGGTGGAAGAACATCTCATCGGCCAGCCGATTTATATGGAAACCTCGCTGGCCCTTGATGCGCTGCCGCCGGAGCGTTTGCGCCGGATGCTCGTGGCTCATCCCGCCGATTACCTGCTCTTTGGCACCGACAGCCCATGGACCGGGCAGAAAGAGTCGCTGGTAAAATTGGCGGCGCTGAATTTGCCACCTCGATTATTTGACAACATTACCCAGGAAAACGCCGTCGCATTGCTCGGCTGAATCAGTTTTCCCGCACAGGCGGCCAAAAGTTTTCACCAGCCGCTGAAGGGCTGTGCATGGCGGCGTTTTTTCCGGCCAGGGCGCCGGTGGAAAAGGCCGCTTGCAGGTTGTAACCGCCGGTATCGGCTTGCAGGTCAAGAATTTCTCCGGCGAAGTACAGGCCCGGCAGCAGGCATGATTCCATGGTGTAGGGATTGATTTCCTTCAGGCTGACGCCCCCGGCGGTGACCAGCGCCTCGGCCAGTGGCCGATGACCGGTGACGGTATACTCTCGCCGTTTCAGCCACCGGTGAATGCGCCGCCATTCCGCCTCGCCGATTTTCCCTGCCGTCTTTGTGGCGGCTAGACCGCAATCGCGCAGGCAGGATGGCAGCAGCTCTCTGGCCATCAGGCCGCGCAACAACGAGTGTAAAGGCTCTTGACCGCGGCGAGTCGCGTCCCGGCGCAGGCGTCCGGCAAGCTGTTCGTCACTCAGCGCCGGTTTCAGGTCGATGAACAGATGAACGGCGCGGCCAGCGGCCAGGGCATCGACGATGGCGCCGCTCCATTTCAGAATCAACGGGCCGGAGAGGCCATCGGCGGTGAAGGCCAGTTCGCCAAAATCCTCTTCAGGTTTTTTCCCCTGGATGCCAACGGTCAGGCCGATGTTGCGCAAAGTCAGGCCGATAATTTCCCTGTCTGGGAGCGGCGCTGTGACCAGCGGCACCAGGGCTGGGCGCAACGGCGTGATACTGTGACCCATG
>DOMU01000071.1 GCA_003509305.1 Desulfobulbaceae bacterium
CCCCTCGATCATCACCTGCACGTCGCGTTGCCAGGCGGCTTTGGTCAATTCGCCCAGAATAATGAGTTCCTGGATCTGTGCCGCGTCGGTGGCATCGCGCAGGCTTCCTGGACGCAGGCCATCGCCGAGGCTTAAGGTGACATCGTACTCGCGGCAAATACCGAGCAGCCGGTCGAAGTGTTCATAAAAAGGGTTTTCCGCCTGGTTTCGCTCCATCCAGTCAAGCAGCAGCGAGCCGCCCCGGCTGACGACATGGGTCAGCCGCGGATTTTTGCGCAGCCGCGTCACCGCCTCCTGGGTCAGCCCGGCGTGGATGGTCATGAAATCGACACCGTCCTCGGCGTGCATGCGCACCACTTCGAAGAAATCATCAACCGTGATTTTGCCGACATCCTTGCCATAGCGGGCGACGGCGTCATAGACCGGCACGGTGCCGATCATCACCGGGCAGATGGCGACGGCCTCGCGGCGGAAGGCGCGCGTATCGCCGAAGGTGCTCAGATCCATGATGGCGTCGGCCTTCAGCGCCACGGCGCGGCGGACTTTTTCCACCTCTTTTTCGACGCGGCAGCAGTCTTCCGAGACGCCCAGGTTGACGTTGATCTTTGTGCATAAATTGGCGCCGATGCCTTTGGCCACGAGATTTTTATGTTCGCGGTTGGCCGGGATAACGATGCGGCCCTCGGCAAGACCGGCAACCAGCGCCTCTTCCGTGATTTTTTCGTCGCGCAGAACCTGGCGCATTTGTTCGGTTACAATACCGCTTCTGGCAGCGGCCATCTGGGTGAAAAACGGGGTGGGCATGAAATTCTCCGTGCGAAGCGGTTATAGGAAAAAAGGCGGCGGCTTGCTTGAAAACGCTGTTTCGTTTGCCGCAAGGTTTGTCGCCAAGCTTTTCCTTCTATCCATTTTCGCCGCTGGCGGCAATGCAAATCGCGGTGGTTGCCCCGATGGCCAGACAATTTTCTTGCAACTGACGCAGCCGCCCACTATACTGTTCCGCTTCCGCACAGTTTGGGCGGTGGATGTAGCTCAGTTGGTTAGAGCACCTGGTTGTGGCCCAGGAGGCCGTGGGTTCGAGTCCCATCATCCACCCCATTGACTGGTTTATTTCAGCCGCGCCCCACTTTCTGTCCCATCAAGGCCGGACTCCTGTCAGGGATTCCGGCTTTTTTTGTATTGTTCTTGCCAGCGCCGTCCCGAACGCTGTCTTTCCGCGAGGCAACGCCTATGCCCTATGAAAAACTCGATCACCCGGAATCTTTGGCCTGGATTTTCAATGCCTCTCAAGCTGTCGTCACCGCGCCGCCCGCCGGGGCGCAAGATGTTTTCTGGCCGATGGCCGATGGCGTGCGCTTGGCCTGCCGCATTTATCAGACGGATGCGCCCGCCGCGCCGATGCTCCTCTATTTTCACGGGCGCGGCGACAGCCTTGCCGTTTGCGATACCATTGCCCCTGGCTATACCGCTTGCGGCCTGCATTTCATCGCCGCCAGTTATCGCGGCTATGGCGCCAGTGAGGGCGCACCTTCGGTGGCGGCGATGTTTGCCGATGGCGTGCGCATCCTCGATCATCTCTTGGCCTGGCGCAAGGAAAACGATCATACCGGCGCCCTGATCATTATGGGGCGCTCGCTGGGCAGTGCCGCCGCCATTGATCTGTGCTGGCAACGGCAGCGGGATTTTAAGGGACTGATCATCGAAAGCGGTTTTGGCGATACCCTGCCTCTTATTGCTCATAACGGCATCACCCCGCCGGAAGGGGATACGACTGAAGCGGATGGTTTCGGTAATTGCCGGAAAATCGCCGCCATCACCTTGCCGACTTTGATTCTGCACGGGGCGCGCGACGAGACGGTGCCGCCGGCGCAGGCGGAAAGGCTGCAAGCGGCTTCCGGTGCCCGCAACAAGCAGTTTCTGCTGGTGCCTGGCGCCGATCATAAGACGGTCATCGCCCAAGGAGGAGCGCTCTATTTTCAGACGATCAGGCGTTTTGTCGATGGCATCACGGGCGTGGACGATTGGCGGGCCCGCCGCCGGGCCATGAAAAATCGGGAGCGGTCATGAAACGCCAGGGTTATCTGTCATGGGATGAATACTTTATGGCCGTGGCGCTCTTGTCGGCGCAGCGCAGCAAGGACCCGCACACCCAGGTTGGCGCCTGCATCGTCAACGAACAGCAGCGCATCGTCGGCGTCGGCTACAACGGTCTGCCGCGCGGCTGCTCTGACGATGATATGCCCTGGGGCCGCGATGGCAATTTCCTCGACAGCAAATACGCCTACGTCTGCCATGCCGAACTGAACGCGGTGATGAACGCCATTTCCACCGATCTGCGCCAATGCCGCATCTATGTGACGCTTTTTCCCTGCAACGAATGCGTCAAGGTGATTATGCAGTCGGGTATCCGTGAGATCATTTATTTGTCCGACAAGTACAGTGATTTGGATATCACCAAGGCGGCGAAAAAAATGCTCGACCGTTCGCCCTATATCAGCTACCGGCAGTTTGTGCCGGAACGTGACAGTCTGACTATCACTTTTTCTTAAAAAATTCCCATGAAAGAGATTCAGGTAGGACTCATCGGTTTTGGCACTGTCGGCGGTGGCCTGGCGCAGACCCTTCACGAGCAGGAGGAGCGGCTGGCGCAAAAGACCGGCTGCCGCATTCGCCTGACCCATATTGCCGATAGCCGGCTGACCAGCCTGCCGGAACCATTTAGCCATATCCGCCTGAGCCAGGATGCGAACGACCTGTTCGCCAACGACGATCTCGACATCATTGTCGAATTGATCGGCGGCCTGGAACCGGCGCGGACGTTTCTTTTGGCCGCCATCGCCGCCGGTAAACACGTGGTCACGGCCAACAAGGCCCTGCTCAGCACCCATGGCCGCGACATTTTCCAGGCGGCCATGGCGAAAAATGTCGAGGTTGGTTTCGAGGCCAGCGTCGGTGGCGGCATCCCGGTAATCAAAGCCCTGAAAGAAGGTCTGGTGGCCAATACTATCCTGCATATTCGCGGCATCATGAACGGCACCGCCAACTTCATCCTGACCAAGATGACGGAGGAGGGCGCGCCCTTTGCCGAGGTGCTGGCCGAGGCGCAGCGGCTGGGCTATGCCGAGGCCGACCCGACCTATGACATTGAGGGTATCGACACCGCCCACAAGCTGGCCATCCTCACCACCATCGCCTATGGCCGTCATATTTCCCTAAATGATGTCAGTGTCGAGGGCATCAGCCGGCTCGAACCAATCGACATCGACTTCGCCCGCCAGTTCGGCTGCCGTATCAAGCTCTTGGCGATCAGCGTCAACCACGGTGACCATATCGAAGCCCGTGTCCATCCGACCATGGTGCCGGAAGACCACATGCTGGCCTCGATCAACGGGGCCTTTAATGCCATCGAATTCCGTGGCGACACCGTCGGCGATGTCCTTTTGTATGGCCAGGGCGCCGGTAAAATGCCGACCGGCAGCGCCGTTGCCGCCGATGTTGTCGATATTGCGAGAAATATTATCCATGGCGCCGTGGGCCGCGTGCCGCCTCTCGCCTATCCGCTAGAGGTGATGGCCGCGCCGGTCATCACGCCGATGAGCCGCCTGGTCTGTCCCTGGTACTTCCGCGTCACCGCTTTCGATCAGCCGGGGGTATTGGCGCAAATATCCGGCATTCTTGGCCGATACGATATTTCGATCAAATCGGTGATTCAGCATGGCCGCGACCGTGACGAACCGGTGCATATCGTCTTCCACACCCATAACGCCGTGGAAGAAGCGGTGAACCGGGCGCTCGGCGAAATCGACAAGCTGGCCGTCTGCGCCGCGCCGACCGTGAAGATCCGTTTCCTTGATGAGGGAGAACGTCCGTGAAATACCTGCTTCTCGTCGGCGACGGCATGGGTGATTATCCGCTGGCTGAACTCGGCGGCAAAACACCGCTTGAAGCGGCGCGGACGCCAACCATGGACGCCCTGTGCGGCCAGGGAGAATTATTTTTCGCGCAAACCGTGCCAGAGGGCTATCCGCCGGGCAGCGATGTCGCCAATATGTCGCTTCTCGGCTATGACCCGGCGCGTTACTACACAGGCCGGGCGCCACTTGAGGCGGCGGCCATGGGCGTGCATCTGGCCGCCGATGAAATCGCCTTCCGCTGCAATCTGGTGACCCTCGACTATGATTTAGCCAGCGGTCAGGCGGCGATGGTCGATTTCGCCGCCGGGCATATCGGCAACGATGAATCGCATCAACTGATTGCCGCCTTACAGGCCGCTTGCGGCTCGGCGATGTTTCACTTTTATCCCGGTGTCAGCTACCGGCATCTGCTGGTCGTGAAGGGTGAGCATCCAGGTTTTGTCCCGGTGCCGCCGCACGACCACAGCGGCAGGGATGTCAGTGAATATTTTCGTAACTACCTGCGGCTTCCGGCCTGGCGGGAACTTTTAACCACAGCGTCGGCGGTGCTGGCCACCCATCCGGTCAATGTGGCGCGGCAAAAGGCTGGAAAAAAGCCGGCGACGATGATCTGGCCCTGGGGCGAAGGCAAGGCGCCGTCCATGCCGGCTCTCGCCGCTCGTTTCGGCATCAGCGGCACCATGGTCAGCGCCGTCGATCTGTTGAAGGGTTTGGCTGTGGTGGGCGGCCTGGACGTGGCCAGTGTTTCTGGCGCCACCGGCTATATCGACACCAATTACGCCGGCAAGGCGCGGGCGGCGCTGGATGCCCTGGAAAATCAGGATTTTGTTTTCGTTCATCTCGAAGGGCCGGACGAGGCCGGGCACCAGGGCATCCTCGCCGACAAGATCCAGGCCATCGAAGATTTCGACGGCAGGATCGTCGCGCCGCTGGTTGCCGCGCTTCAAGAAAGAAACGAAGAATTCCGGGCGCTGATTACCATGGACCATTTCACGCCGATGGCTATCCGTACCCACAGCCGCGACGCCGTGCCGGTGCTGCTTTACGATTCGCGGCACGATTCGGCGTTGCGCTTGCCTTTTTGTGAAAGCGCCTGTCTGGATGAAGCGCGGCGCGCTGGCGCGGCCCCGGTAACCGGCCATCACCTGCTGGCGCGGCTGCTCGAACAGAAGGAAGATTGACATGATCGGCGAATTACACATCGACCACAGCGAAATACGAAGCCGCCTCATCGTATTCTTCTTGACATGAACCGGCGAAATTCTTTATAAAGCGGCGCATCTCTTTTGGGGAATGGTCTAATGGTAAGGCGGCGGACTCTGACTCCGCTTATCTAGGTTCGAATCCTGGTTCCCCAGCCAAGCTAATTCAAGGGCAACGCGAATGACGCGCTTGCCCTTTTTCCCTTTCTTGGCCCCGCTCCGTCGTCGCTTGTGGCTCTCCGGCAAAACAGGTATACACGGCTGGTTTGTCCACTCGCTTTTGCTTCCCACGCTTTTTTCATGGAGTCGATGATGAAACGTCTTCTCGCTGTGATTTTGTTTACGCTGCTGGCCGCCTCGCCCGCTGCCGCCAAAATTGTCCGCGTCGCCATTTTACCTTTTGACGGCAGTGAGGCTGGAGAATACGCCAAACTTACCGATACACTGACCTCAATGCTGACCAGCCGGGTTGCCGCCGGTGGTGCCGTCGAACTGGTCGATCGTCCCTTCGCCGCATCGGAGCTGAACCGGCTGCGTGGTTTTGATGGGAGGCAACTTCCGGCCAATTTGCCGAAAATGAACGCCGATTTTGTTCTGAAAGGCAGCCTGTACGCGGTGCAATCCGGTATGCAACTGCATCTGTCAGTGATTCCCCTTGATGGCAAAGGTGAGCCGGGTAATTTCTCCGCCTTTGCCGGAGCGGAAAATCAGATCATCCCCGCCGTCGAAGATCTGGCGCGGTCGGCTTCGACACGCCTGCGTGGTGAAGTTTTACCGGCTGAGGCGTCACCGGACGATCTGGCCGGAGAAGCGGTGGGCACTACAGGGAGCGCCGGTTTCGACACCGAGCATCCAGACCGGATTTATCAGCGATTGGCGGCTGAGGGCAAAGACGGCGGCGGCACTGTGGCCGAATCTGGCCAGGTTCAGGCGGTGACGCGGCGCGGCGAAGCGATGCGGCTGGCCGCGAACGCCATGGCCGTGGGTGATGTCGACGGCGATGACAAGGTGGAACTGGCGCTCGTCACCGACGGCAGCCTCCGCCTCTTTACCCTCGACGACAAGATGAACGGCCAGGCTCTTGCCTCCTATTCTTTCCCGCCGAATATCCGCGTCAATATGGTCAGCCTCGCCGAGCTGGATGGTCAGCCGGGCCAGGAAATCTATGTCAGCGCCAGTCAGGGGACGCAGCCCTACGGGGCAATTTTTATCTATCGTGGCGGCAAACTGACAGCGAGAATGAAAGGAATACCCTGGTATATCCGTCCCGTTGAAAAACCCGGTGAAGGCGTCGAACTGCTTGGCCAGGCTGGCGATGACCGCTCGGAGATGGGTTATCTCGGTAAAGGCGTGCACCGGCTGCGTCCGCGGCCCGATTTCTCCGCATTGACCGACGAGGGTGTTGTGGCGCTGCCGCCAGGTGTCGGCGTCTTCGACTTCGCCTGGCTCGATGCTGATGGCGACGGCCAACTGGAACTGGCGGCTATCGACAATCACAGTAAGTTAAAAATTTTCAACCCGCGGGGAGAACTCCTCTGGGTCAGCGAAAATGAATACGGCGGTGGCAGAAACTTCATCGGCCCGCCGCTGATCAGTGACCAGAGCAACAACGGCCAATTCCGCCTGCTTCGCTATATTCCCGGCCGGATTCTCGTTATCGACGGTGATGGCGACGGCAGGAACGAGGTTATCGTCAGTGCCAACAAAGCCGGTTTGCTCAATACCTGGCTGCCCAACAGCCGTGAATACGACGGTGGCAGCTTGCATCATCTGGTCTGGGATGGCTCTGGTATGCGGGAAAGCTGGAAAACCGGACGCCTTACCGGCTCTATTGCCGACTACGGCATATCGCCGCCTAAAAGTGACAATAAAAAGGAGCTGCAACTGGTCGTCGCCCAGCGGCCCGGACGCACCCTTCTCGGTTTCACGCTTGACGACAGCACGGTGCCGATTGGCTACCGTATCACTCCCGGACCAGAGCGGGCCACCCCGGTTGAAAAAAGTAAAATCGGTGTAAAAAATTAAACTCTCTGTAAAAAAAACTTGCCATTGAGCAACCAGGAGCTTACAATCCCGTCCATAAATTGTCGCAACGAGTTGTTCAATCGGAGGGTGGAGCGGGTTGACAGGCCCGCGCCATTTGTATCAGTTCTTTACAAGGAGAAAAGTCATGAAGAAGATTATTGCCGTGACCGCGGGCCTGATGCTTGCCGGTTCCTTTGTCGCGAGCGCCAACGCCGCTACCATCAACTTTAGCGGTGACGCCCGCGCCCGTTACAACTACCAGGATAATTATTCAGGGATCAAAAACTTCGCTCCCAAAGACGCCGATCAGACGTTCTGGACGTCGCGTGTCCGTCTTCAGTTCAAGATCGAGACCAAAGGTGGCGCCTATGCGGTGGGCCGTTTCCGTCTGGCTGACGGCACCTGGGATAATGCTGACAACAGCAAAGGCAATAGCACCTTGGCCTCTGGCGAAAAGAGCAACCTCTTTGTCGATGTCGCCTATGTCGGCCTGCCGCTGCAAAACATCCCGGTCAAGGTTGAGGGCGGCGTTATGTATAATACGGTGACCGAGCTCCTGCGTAAGGATGACCCCTTTAATACCATCCGCGCCGTCTATGGGAATGAAAATACCACCGTTTCCGCCTTCATGGAAAAGAACGATGAATACTTTGAGCGGGAGAGAGAGGTAATAAGTACCGACCCAGTTACTGGCCTTGCGGTAAGCAAAATGGTAACGGTCGTTGACGACGACGGCATGTCGGATGACGATATCACACAGTACGGCGTCAACCTGATTCAGAAATTCGGTAATGGCTGGACCGGCAACTTCCTTTTGATGTACCGCGACGATCAGCAAACCCGACTTGATTCGTTCAAGAACGAGTACGATACGTCCGGCTTCATCGGCGATGCCACGCTTGTCGGTAAAGTCGGCGAGATTGGCCTGATCGGAGAAATCCAGTACCGGGAGGCCGATGCGAATCGGGCTTACGGCAGTACGACCAGCGATGACGGCGTTGGCGGTTTTGTCGGCGTCAACATCCCGCTGGGTATCGCCTCGGTTTCGATGGTCGGTGGCGCCACCTTCAACGGTTTTCTCGCCGGCAGCGATTTCGGCGGCGACGATCAAATGGGCTATGTGCCGTTTGTCATGCTGTCGGGTGCCACTACTGAGGTTCTCGGCATGATGAATACCGGCATTTTGGTCGGTAGTGCCGACGGTGATGCCTACTTCTTCAACGTCGCGCCGAGCGTCAGGGTTTCCGACAAGCTGACGCTGACCGCCGAGGGTACCTATCTCAGCGTCGATGTTGCTGACGATAGCATCGACATCTATGAAATCGGCGGTATCGCCCAGTACAAGGTGACCGACGGCGCGACTCTCACGGCGTTGATTGGTTATCTCGACATTGAAAATCTCGATGAGAATCCGCTGGGTGTAGGTCTCGCGCTTGATCTGAAGTTCTAATTTTTTTACCGGTGGTTGTCTGAGACAAGGGGGATGCGGCTATGCCGTGTCCCCCTTTTTTCGTGGAAATTTAATCGGCCTTTTTCCCCGGCGCCAGCCGCCGCATGGAGAAGAATATCCCGAGAACACTCAACCCGGCGAATACCCACATCGCCGTCCGCTGACTGGTGACAAACTCGAGGACGGTATCAACCCCGACCTGGCGTTTGCCAAGATATATTTCCAGAAGCACGGTGGTGATTGTCATGCTGACGAGCATTCCCAGTGTGCGCATAGTGGCGATGACGCTCGACGCCATGCCGTATTCACGCCGGGAGACGCTTTCCATAATCACTAAATTGTTGGGGGCGGCGAAGAAGCCGAAGCCCAGGCCCATAAGCACCAGTACCGGGAATATCTGCCATAAATTTGATTGCGCCGTGAGGAAACTGGCGGTGGCGATGCCCGCCGAGCAAAAGGTCATGCCCAGGGTGGCGAGATTAGAGGCCGGCCAACGTTCGGTCAGCCGCCCGACCAGGGGCGAACAGATGGCTTGGATCAGAGGCTGGACGACGAGAATGAGGCCGGTTGTCTTCGGACTCATGCCCAAGGCCACCTGAAGATAGATACTGAAAAAAAATGCCACAGCAAAGGATGCGGCATAATTCAGCAAGGTTGCGATATTACTGAAGAAAAATATCTTGTTATTGAGGATTTCCCGGACCGGCAGCATTGGCTGGGCCACTCGGCTCTCATGGATCAGGAAAAGAATCAGGCCAAAGAGTCCGCTCGCCGCTATCAGGTAGCCGCCGGGCAATTGCCGATGTTCGAGGACGCCGATAATCAGCATTGAAAGGGCCGGCAGATACAGAAGCGCCCCGAAGTGGTCGAAGCGCTCACCCCTGGCCTCGGCCCATTCGCCGCGCAGGACGAACAGGGCGTAGAAAAAAGCCAGGGCATCAATCAGGGCGGCAAAATAGAAAATCCAGCGCCAGCTCAGATACTCGACCATGAACCCAGCCACCAGCGGCCCACTGGAAACGCCAAGATAAACGCAGGCCGAGACGATCCCCATTGCCCGTCCGCGCTTCCCCGGCGGAAAGACCGAGGTGAGAATGGCAAGGCTGGTACTGGTGATCATCGCCGCGCCGATTCCCTGTCCCAGGCGGCAGGCAATCATCAGCTCGACCGTGGGACTGAAGGCCAGGGCCAGCGTGGCCAGCGTCATCACCAGGGCGCCGGCGACAAAAATCTTGCGGCGGCCATGGATATCGGCAAAGCGCCCCATCGGTAAGAGAAAAGANNCAACAGGGAAACGCCCAACGTGTAAGTCATGGTCACGAGGCCGAGCTGGACGGCGCCAGCGTGAAATTCGGCGCCAATAGCCGGCAAGGCGACGCCAATCGAAGAGAACATAAATGGGGTGAGAAACTGAACGGCGGCGATGACCCACAGGGTGGCAAGGTCGGATGATGGCCGTTCCTCTGCTCTGTTCATAGGATAACCTGAGTGAGGAAAGAAGATGAGACGACGGCTTTTCTTGTGACAGGATGTCTCGGATGCGGTACAATGATGGGAACTTTCATTTTCTCGGATTTTCGTGGCGCATGAGCATATGGCATACATTCTGAAAAATCAACCATCGGCCAAAACCGCCGCACGCCGATTCGCGGTGTTGATCGCCTTGGTCGGCCTTGTCCTGACCGTTGCCCAGATTGGCTATACTTCCAGAACAGGCAATGTCTTCTGCCTGAATGACGGCTGTGCCGTTGTCGAGAACCTCTTCTCTCTTCCGCCGGTATTCTTCAATCTGGCCGGCGCCTTGTTTTTCCTGGTGGTACTGATTCTCGCTCAACTGACCAGAAACCATTATGCCGCCCACGATTGCTGGTCACGGATGATGGGTTTGGCGCTTTTGGCGGCCATGGCCGTCGAAGGTGTGCTGCTGTCGTTTCAGTTCCAGATATCGCGGGCATGGTGCTCGTATTGCCTGGTGATTTTCGCCTGTGTTTTTTTGCTTAACCTCAGTCTCGGCTGGCGGCAGTTCGTCCGTGGACTGACGGTGCTTGTGGCGGTGATCATGGCTTCGGCCTCGTTCGATTATGCCCCGCTGTGGGATATGCCCAGCGGCCAACGGGGAAGCTATGGTGAAATCGTTCGTCCAAATGCCACCACCAGCGCGCGCCTGTATTTCTCCGCCGCCTGTCCTCACTGCGAAGAGGTGATCGCCAGCCTTGACGAGGATAACACGTGCCAGATAGGTCTTTATCCGCTTGAGGCGGTGCCGGATCAGCGTGTTGCTGGCCTGGTAAAAAATACACGCTATGATAGCGCCATCAACCGTGCCCTGCTGCAAGGGTTGGGCTTGAACGAGGTGCCGGTTCTGATGGTCAAAGAAGATCAGGATATCCGCTTTATCACCGGCAAAGACGCAATCCTCACTTTCCTTGAGCGCTGCCGCCCGGCGCCCACGCCGCCGCCTCTCGCGTCGGTGACGCCGTCACAGGAAGGGCAATCCATCGTCCCGGATGGTCAATCAGGCCGGTCGTTCATCGCCTATCCGCAGCGGAAGAATGCCGGGGAAAGCTGTCCCATTGGCATCGCCTGTCCGCCGGAAACGCGGCCACCGTTCGCCTTGCCCCGTTGATCCATCCCGTTTCTTCATAAATCTTTTGATCCAACAGGAAAATCATGGCTGAAATTAAGAGCACTCTGGATATGGTTCTGGCGCGGGCGGCACGGATTGCCGCCGAAAGCGACGCCCAGGAAGATAGCGGCGAAGATACGGTGAAGGAAGGGATGCGGCTGGCCGCCGGTTTCCTCAATCAGCCGGACGGCGATTCTCTGGCCGCGATGCTTTCCGGGCAAAACACGGACAGGCAGGCGGCGTTGCGCCAGGGCATGGCGCGGGCTCTTCTGCGCAATATCGTTCTGCCCCGCGACGAGGCGCTGAAAGAGCGCAGCGAACTGGCGATCAAAGGGATTCTCGATCTCATGGCCGAGAAAAGCGGTGCGGCGGTGACCGGCGCCTGCTCGGAGTTGGGGCAACTCCTTGATCAATATAGCAAACATAAAGCGCAAATGACCAAGCAGTTGGAAGACCTCCTTCTGAATCAGTTGGAGCAGCAGTACACGGCGCGCGGCCTCCAGCCTCCAGCCCGATTGACGGCGGCCATGAACCCGAAGTATAAGGATGAACTGGCGCGCATGTTACTCGACCTGAACAGCCAGTATGACCAGGCCATGGATCAGCGCAAAGAAATCATCGCCCGTCTGGTAACCGGCTGATGGACTATCAAAAGCGGCTGGCTGTAGTCAGGGATAAACTCGCTGGCCTTGGCCTCGACGCCCTGCTCGTGGCCAATCCCCACAACCGCCGTTATCTCAGTGGTTTCACCGCCCGCGACCATGGCATTGAAGAATCTTCCGGCCTGTTGCTGGTATCACGGCGTGGCACGGATGTGCTGCTGACCGATTTTCGCTATCGCCAGCAGGCCGAAAGTGATGCTCCGTGGCTGGATGTCAAAATATATGACCATGGCCTGATGCCTTTGCTGCGCGATTTGCTCCCGGCGCTCGGCATAAAAAACCTGGCTGTCGAAGCCGACTATACGCTGCTCAGCCAATACCAGACGATGGACAAAAGCCTCGGTGAAAAGGGCGTCCGCCTGCATCCGGTCGAGGGTCTGATTGACCAATACCGGCAGCGCAAGGACGAGGCCGAGCTGGAACTGATCCGTCGTTCGGTGGCGCTGAACGAGCGGGTATTTCAGGATATTTTTGCTGGCATCGCGCCTGGCCAAAGCGAAACCGATATTGCTCTGGCTCTCGAAACGCGGATGCGGCAATTGGGCGCCGAGGGCGCGAGCTTTCCCACTATCGTCGCCTGTGGCGAGAACGCCGCTTTGCCGCACGCCGTGCCGGGCGTGGCGC